>PFTO01000117.1 GCA_002789615.1 Acidobacteria bacterium CG_4_9_14_3_um_filter_49_7
CGGAAATTTCAGGAAAATCCCGCCGATATTCTGACCTGGAAGGAATTTGACGGGCGGAACATTCTGGTTGAGTTTTCTTCTCCAAATATTGCCAAACCTTTCAGTATTGGTCATTTGAGAAGTACGGTGATTGGCAATTTTCTTCAGAATCTTTTTCGTTCCCTCGGAGCAACTGTCATTGCAGTCAATCATATCGGGGATTGGGGCACACAATTCGGAAAATTGATTGTTGCCTTTGAGCGCTGGGGAAAACAGGATGCGCTCGCAGAAAACCCGGTTCGTCATCTCCTTGATCTCTATATCCGGTTCCACAGGGAAGCGGAGGAGAACCCGGAAATGGAGGAAGCGGCCCGGGCTGCATTCAAGCGCCTGGAGGACGGCAGTGAAGCGGAAAACAATATTTGGAAAACCTTCAGAACCCTGTCCTTAAAAGAATTCAATCGAACATATGATCGCCTCAATGTTCATTTTGACAAGGTGCTGGGGGAGGCGTTTTACCGGGACAAACTTCAGCCGGTAATTGACACACTAAAAGAAAAAGATCTCCTTTCCATCAGTGACAGCGCGGTGATTGTCAGCCTGGATGAATACGATATGCCTCCCTGTCTGATTCAGAAGTCAGATGGAGCTTCCCTTTACGCGACCCGGGATATCGCCGCCGCGGTTTATCGTCACGACACTTTCGGTTTTGACGAGGCGCTTTACGTAGTGGGGGCAGAGCAGGCGCTCCATTTTCGCCAGTTCTTCAAGGTGTTGAAATTGGCCGGATTTGACTGGGCTGCCCACATGCACCACATCCCTTTTGGTCTGTATCGATTCCAGGACGGAAAGATGTCCACGCGCGACGGCAAGGTGATTTTCCTGGAAGAAGTGCTGGACGAGGCGGTGAGCCGAATCCGCTCTGTGATGGAGGAAAAGAACCCCGATATTCCGGATAAGGAACGGGCCACGATCTCGGAAACCCTCGGTACCAGTGCCATTATTTTCAATGACCTGAAAAACGACAGAGTCAAGGATATTAAATTTTCATGGGATGAGGCCTTGAACATGGAGGGGGATTCCGGTCCCTATATCGCCTATTCCTATGTTCGCTGCCGGGGCATCCTGGAAAAATCCGGGGGCATAACCGTCGTGGATCCGGCCCGCATCACAATCAGTCATCCGGTTGAAGCCGCGTTGATTCAAAAATTATCCCAGGCCCACGACAGCCTGCTCTTGTGCGCTAAACACCACAAGAGTCATTTTCTGGCCCAGTACCTGCTGGATCTGACCCATACTTTTCACAGCTTTTACCATAGCTGCCATGTCATCGGAGATGATCCGGTTCAATCCTCTTTCCGCCTTGCACTGGTCGAACTTACCAGTGCCACGCTGAAGGCAGGGACTCGACTGATGGGAATGCAACTACCGGAGAAAATGTAGATGAAGGAGAAAACAGGCCCTGTTGGAATTATTCTAAATCCGGCCGCAGGTCGCGGTAAAGCAGCAACGTTTGGCAGACAGCTGGAAGAAATCGCACTGGAATCAAGGGTACCGTTTCTCTGGCGGGAAAGTGAGGCGCCGGCACACGCCACATCCCTTGCAAAACAGATGATGGAAGATGGATACAAAACCATTATCGGTTGTGGCGGAGATGGTACGATCAATGAAATTGGATCCGCACTGGCAGGACACCCTGAAGTGAAGTTCGGCATTGTCCCCCTGGGTATGGGTAACGATTTTATTCGAAGCGCCGGTATCCCGAGGGATCCGGACAAGGCGCTCCGTCTGATTCTTTGGGGGAACTACCGGGTGATCCACAGCGACTGCGGGAGGATCAACGGACACCATTTCTTCAACAATCTCGGCATCGGCTTTGACGGGGCGGTAGTGCTTACGGCCCAGAAAGTCAACCACATGAAAAACCCGTACTATGCAGGTGTCGCACGGCATCTGCTGACCTATCGCACCTTTGCCGCCCATCTGCGGTCTGACGGAAAGGCCCGGATGTCAGAACCCATCTTCATGTTTGTGGCGTCCATCGGAAAGGCTTACGGCGGCGGATTCTATATCGCCCCGGACGCAAGGCTGGATGACGGGCTCATGGATGTGGTAGTGGTACCCGGAACGAACCATTTTGCCCGGCCATGGCTTCTTTATCTGGTTTCCCGAAGAAAACATTTGAAACACAAGGGATTTCGTTTCTTCCGTTCCAGAAATGTGGAGCTGGATCTCTATGATAAAGTGCTCAATGCTCATGTGGACGGCATTCATATAACCGTTACCGGTAAGATGAAGGTGGAAGTGATCCCGGGTGCCTTGTCTGTCATCAGTGAAAAAGAGGGGGGAAAATGAAAAAGCTGCTTTTTTCTGCTATATTCCTGATTTCTTTCCTGTCCTATTCCGTAGATCCCATCCCCTCGTCACAACTTAAAAAGGGAATGACGGGCTACGGACTCACCGTATTTGAGGGAAACCATATTGAAAAATTCCCGGTGGAAGTACTGGGACTGCTCCAGAACCAGACTCCGGGGGAAAATCGGGTGCTGGTCCGCTGTGGCGGACCGGTGATAGAAAAGGCCGGTATCATTTCCGGTATGAGCGGCAGCCCGGTTTATTTTGATGGCAAACTGGCCGGCGCCATCTCATTTGGCTGGGAATTCGGGAAAGAGCCGATAGGCGGTCTCACTCCCATCGAAAACATGCAGTCGGTTACCCGTCAATATGGCACCCGCGGGAGTACCCACACGCTGAGATTTGAGGACATCCCTGATATCAATAAAATATTGAATCCTGACAGCAAGAGTTTCTATCCCAGAGAACTGCAGCAGGCATTTAAACAGGGTTTTTTTGTCAGCTCCGGATTCCGTGATTTGCCGTTTTCGGCCGTTTCTGCCTCTTTTGCGGGGGAAGCCACAGACGCTCCCGGGACACTGAAGCCCGGTGGTGCCGTTGCTGTGGCATTGACCCGGGGTTCGCTGAACCTTTACGCCATCGGAACTGTCACATCGGTGGAGGGCAGCTACGTACTGGCGTTCGGCCATCCCCTGTTCGGATTGGGCAGCATTTCTATTCCCATGCACACGGCCTCCGTTCTGACCACCTATCCCTCGATCAAAAGTTCCAACAAACTCGGCGCCATCGGAACTGACGTGGGTATCGTGGTGGAGGACCGCAGCGCAGCCATCCTCGGGGTTCTCGGCAGGAAAGCAGATATGATTCCCATGACAGTCAAGGTCAATTTCGGAAGCACATCCACAACCTACTCGCTGGAACTTGCGGAACACCCATTGCTGACACCGTTCCTCACCAATCTTGCCGTGAACAACATTCTCAACACTGCCTGTGAAACAGTGGGCCTGCATTCCTTCAACCTCAAGGGCCGTATTGACATGAGCGGCCACCCTTCCCTGAAGCTGGATGCTATGGTCATCGGCACGTCCATGGCGGGAATCAGCGGCCAGATCACGTCCCTGGTGCAGGCGGTACTTCAAAACCCCTATGACCAGGTTCATATCAAGGGAATTACCCTGGACCTGAATTACGCGGAGCAGTTGAGGATGGCCCAGCTCATCAAGGTAAAATCCTCAAGGGCAAGGACTCATCCCGGCGAAACGGTCCACCTGCAACTCTATCTCAAACCATTTCAGCGGGAACTGTTTATCAAGAACATTACCCTCACCATTCCGGAAAATATGAAGCCCGGAGACTACCATGTGGAAATCGGTGATGGATTTTCTATCATGAAACGGGAATCCAAAATTCTCAAGCAGAAGATTGAAAGCCTGGACGGCTTTATTCGACTTGTGAACAATTTTCTTCGGAATAACAAACTGTATGTCGGGCTTGCGGAAAAGACTTCCGCCCTTTATATGGGAGAATCCGTTCAATCTTCGCTGCCGGCGTCTGTGATGGAGACGGTGGAGATGCAGGGTGTTCATATCCCCAGGACGGAGAAATGGAAAGAATTCCGCGCCGTAGATGTACTGACACTGGACGATGTGGTTCAGGGTTATTTTTCTTTCCCTCTGACAGTTGTCGCAAAGTGACAAGATAGGGGTTTATACAGAACGGGATATACGCCTGTGAGAATGGCAACAGGACCTTCGTACCTCCCTTAACTATGTTCAGTTAACTTCGTGTTGCGTTGACGGCAATTAAAACCGGAAATGGTCAAGTAATGGCATCCTGCCCTTTCCTTGAAAAAATCTCAAAAAAAGAACTTGCGAAAACAATTCAGTGTGTATAATAATGATAAGTTTTGCTCTTTTTAATTTTTTTTTGGGAGGCTTTAATGAGCTATCTGAGTCAGGTGTATGATGGACTGATTGCCAAAAACCCCGGTGAAGAAGAATTTCATCAGGCGGTCAGGGAAGTCTTTGATTCACTGGAAATTGCATTGCCGCAACACCCTGAATTTGAACAAACCAGCATATTGGAACGGTTCACAGAACCGGAACGTGTCGTTCTGTTCAGAGTTCCATGGGTGAATGACAATGGTGAAGTTAAGGTAAACAAGGGGTTCCGGATAGAGTTCAACAGCGCCATCGGCCCGTATAAGGGCGGACTCCGATTACACCCGTCGGTCAAATTGGGAACCCTGAAGTTCCTGGGATTTGAACAGATTTTGAAGAATGCCCTGACCGGCATTCCAATGGGTGGCGGAAAGGGTGGGTCAGATTTTGACCCGAAGGGCAAATCAGACAATGAAGTGATGCGTTTCTGCCAGAGCTTCATGACGGAATTGTTCCGCCACATCGGCGCGTATACAGACGTTCCCGCAGGAGATATCGGCGTCGGCGGCCGGGAAATCGGCTTCTTGTTCGGTCAGTACAAGCGTCTTGCCAATAAGTGGGAGGGTGTCCTGACCGGTAAGGGACTCAACTGGGGCGGCAGTTTTGCCCGTACCCCTGCCACTGGATATGGACTGGTCTACCTTACCCATGAGTATCTGAAAGACGTCCGCAAAACTGATTTCAACGGCAAAACAGTGACGATTTCCGGTTCCGGAAATGTGGCTATTTATGCCTGCGAGAAAGTACATCAGCTGGGCGGCAAGGTTGTGGCCATGTCAGATTCCAACGGCTGCATCATAGACATGAACGGTATTGATCTGGACCTGGTAAAGGATATCAAGGAAGTCCGCCGTGGCCGAATCAAAGAATATCTCCAGAAACACCCGGAAGCCAAACACAGTGAGAACCGGAATGATGTCTGGAAAGTAAAATGTGATGTAGCATTGCCAAGTGCGACTCAGAATGAGTTGGATCTGGAAGACGCCAAAGCGCTGGTCGCCAACGGCTGTCTGGTTGTGGGCGAAGGCGCCAACATGCCGACAACGCTGGAAGGCACTAAGTATCTCCTTGAAAACGGTGTGGGGTTTCTGCCGGGCAAGGCTGCAAATGCCGGCGGCGTTGCAGTTTCCGGACTGGAAATGGCACAGAACAGCTATTTCACCCAGTGGACCTTTGAAGAAGTGGATGGCAAGTTGAAAGGCATTATGCAGAATATCTGGCAGAACATTTCCACTACCGCCAAGAAATATGGCGTGGAAGGAAATTATGTTCACGGTGCCAATATTGCCGGTTTCATGAAGGTCGCAAACGCAATGATGGATCAAGGAGTTGTCTGATCTGAGTCTACTTTAGACGAAATTGTGCCTGAAAAAGGGGGTGACGTTGTCACCCCCTTTTTTTGTCAGGGTTTCAGGTTCCAGTCTCCCTCGGGCTTCAAAATTGCGCCGATCCCAGTCTTCCCGTTAATCCGAACACACAATGGTTCGTCCAGATGCAGAACTCGGAGGTGTTCGGTTGTCTCCACAGCAGAGGTTTTTTCCAACCAGTCCCAGTCAATGAAATTTCGCTTTCCAGGTTTACCGACATGCATGTAAGCCAGTTTCATGGAAACCATGTTGTGGAAAAAATGGCTGCCATGTGAGGGCTCCACGCAAAAATTTCCCAGATGAGATTCCACAAAGATCGTTGCCTGGGAAATCTGTTCCCAGTCCACCGGGATACCCAGCCATGAGTCGCTGGTAGCCCACCGTCCAAAACCAATGAGTATATAGTGTCGATTCTGTTTTCTGAAACGGGCATTAATTTCTCCAATCTCCCTGGCGATATCCCGGCTTCTGGCCACATTGAATGTATCGGGGTTTACAAGAACGATATCTTGAAGGTCGTTGAAACTGCCATTCCCAAGTGCTTTTTCTGAAAAGCCAAGTGCGTTGCCTTCGACGCCGTCGGGAATCGCAATATCTTCCGTTTCCATCCCCACTACCATGGGCCGTATCTGGAGAAAATAGAAGTCCCCTGTCCAATGTCCGTTTCGGGAAAGGTTCAAAGCAAACTCAATTTCCACCGGTGAGCCAAAGGCATCTTCCCCGATTTCCAGCGCTTCCCGGAGAATTTCTGCCAGGGGAAAAATCCGATGCTTCAGTATATGGGCAAAGGTGACAACCTTGGGACCTTCCTGTTCAACTGTGTCACGCATTCTTCCGTCTTCCCGGCAGAAAGTGCTACCGACAAAAAAGAGAGTGCCATCTTCCAGTGCCGTATTCAGGGGAAGTTCGACCAGTGAAAAACCCTCGTCATTTCTTATTTTTATCGCCGGGTTGTCCATTATCAGTCCGTAAAATTCATTCTGGCTGTTGCGAATCAATTCACCGATTTCCCCGTAAGGAGGATTGGCCGCCGGGTGATGAGGTGAAAATCTGTAGGTTTGCTTGCCGTCCACAATGGTCTTTCCCAGACCCAACGCCAGGTGGACAACGCCTTCTTCCGGTTTCATACCGGTGAACGGGTAGAAATTGTAGGACTGCGCGACTCCTGAGATGACGGGATAAAAGTGTTTGCCATGCCTTTCTCCGACAATTTCCTGGACAATCACAGCCATCTTTTCCTCTTCAATCCGAAGATTGGAGCTCATGGCATATTGTCGTGGAGAAATCATGTACACCGAGGCGTACACCAGCTTGATGGCTTCCATCAGTTGACGCCGCCTTGTCCTCGGTTCCGGGTGATTGTTGGGCAGCATAAAGGTCTTATAGAGTCCCGCGAAGGGTAGCGCCTTCGAGTCCTCCAGCAGGCTGGAGGAGCGGACAGCGATGGGGGCGTGGGCTTCTTCCACAAAACGACGAACCGCCTGCTTCACAGCTGCCGGCACCCGCGCCCTTCGAAAAAGACGGACCACTTCCCGGTCGGTTTCGCATGCCATTGCCTGCACATGAAGATTGTTGGAGGCCATAAATTCATCAAATAGATCGGTACTGATCACAAAAGTGTCCGGAATGTTGATGGTGGCACCCTTGTGCTGAATCAACTCCCGCATTCGAGGTAAGAGCGTGTTGAGAAAGGCAATTCCCCTTGCCTTTCCGCCGATGGAGCCACTTCCAAGGCGCATAAAATGATGGTGGGCATCAAAATGTGCGGTGCCAAAATCGGCAATGGCCCCACTCATTTCCCTGCGGAAAAACAAGTCCAGCGTATTGGCAATATAACCCTTTACCTCTGAAAGGTTCTCAAACTCTTCGATTGTCCGGTGACGGATTTCCTCTGCCATCTCGAATTCACCCCTGGCACGCAGCCAGATTGAAAAATGATTTCCCCTGGCATGAAATAACAGACTTTCCAGAGGGATTTTCTGAATTTTTTCAATCATTTCTTCAATATTGCGTGCCCGATCCACCTCGGTACCATCCGGCAGCCGGAAACTGAAATCCCCGAATCCAAAATTCAGCTGGATAAACTCCCGGAGTTCAGCGTCAAGCTGGGGGCTGTCCTTTTTCAGAAAGGCGAGCCCTTCCTTTTTTGCGATCATCTCGGTGTCATCTTCGAGGGATTGAATTAGAATGGGGAGGTCGGGCGTATTCTTGCGCATGCTCCGGGACAGTCGAATTCCGGCGCGGGGGTCCAGTATTTCCTTTCTGGGGAACCGGACATCTGAAATAACACCCAGTAGTTGATTCCTGTACTTTTTGGCAACTTCTTTTGCCTGCTCATAGGTTTCCACCATCAGAATCCGGGGGCGTGCCCGCATACGCATCATCCGTTGATAATCGTTGACACTTTCTGAAATCAGATAGCGGGTTTGTTTTAATACCTGGGTGTAGAGGATAGGGAATATAAAGGAGTAGTACCAGGGGGAATCCTCCACCAGAAGGATAACCTGAACACCCTTTTCAGAGTCTGCCGGGGCGTTCTTCATGTCCTCCACGTATTTGATGATGGCCAGGAGGATTTTTGTATCTCCGAACCAGTAAAAAACCTTGTCAATGCTGTCCGTCTTGCGGACGGTGATCAACATTTCCCTGGAAACCGGTTCGTAGGTCAGCATAATGACAGGGATACCGGGGGATGCTTTCTTGATTCTGCCACCCAATTCAATAGCAGACAGTCCGGAAACGTGGGGCATGGTAATGACCAGATCAAAGCTCTGCGAAGCCATCAGTTCCAGTGCTTCTTCAGCATTTGAAGCGTTGGTGATTTTGGGTATGGAACGGAGATTCAAATCGACATACTCGCTGAAAATTCGTTCTGAAATTCGGCCGTCCTCTTCCAGAACGAAGGCATCATAGAGGCTTGAAACCAGAAGAATTTCCCGGACACGGTGGTGCATCAGATCGTGAAAACCACTGAATTTAGGACTGTACTCACTGTTCAACTTCATCATATTCAATTCCTCTCTCCATCTTAGGCGAAAAGTTCTTCGGAATCAAACAAAAGGGGAGAAAGCAATGGATGGGAAGTGGTGGGAACAAGGAGTGGGCCCAGAAGAGATGAGAAAAACCAGAAAAAAACAGGGAATTGGCTCGCGGCACCTGGCTTAAAATGCCCAGTGATAAACATTAAACGCTAACTGGAAGAAAAATAAGGGGTTGGCTGCTCATCTTCCTTCACTCCTCACGCTTCACACCCTTCTGTGCATTTCCTTGGTACTGTCGTTTTCCCCGGTTTCGTGTACAATGGGTTATCCTTTGCTGGAGGCGAATGGTTGAAAAATGGTTGTGAAATGCGGGCATTTATTATCAGTCGGATGATTTCACGCTATCCGGTTCTCGCGGACCGAATTCGCAAACGAATGCGGCATCTTTTGCAGAAAAAATGGGAAATATCGGACGATTTTCTGAAATCTGAAGCAAGCAAAAAGGCACTGGAGGATCAGAAAATAGAAGGGATAGACGATCCGGTTTCCAAGGAATCAGCGGACCGGTGGAATGACCGGGTACGGGAACACCTCCGCCAGATGACAGATTATTATTTTGCCTGCCATTTTCCACTGTCCACAGCGATCAAAATTGTCGATAACATGAAGTTTGTGAACCTCCAGCTCCAGGAAATGATCGACATGGAAGACACCCCTTTTGAGCTGCAGGATAAGGTGGACCAGCTGAAGAAAGGCAAAGGGGGGGAAACCGATAATGAAGATGCAGAACTGGAACACTTGAAAGTCAATATGATCCGCAATTTTATCAGTGAAAGGCTCGAGTTCATTGGAATCGCAAAGAAATTCTTCACCTTCAACGATCTTCAGGAAATCAAGGCAAGAATTATCGGTAGCGGGAAGATAGGGGGCAAAGCTGCCGGATTGCTGCTGGCCTATGCCATGCTCCAACGGGCAAAGGAAAGGGATGAGACTGTACCTGAAGTTTCCATTCCAGCTTGCTATTACCTTGGCTCCGATGTGTTCTATCAGTTTTTTGAGGAAAATGAAGCATTGTTTTTCCAGGTTCAGAAGTATAAGTCGGTTGAGCATGTGGAAAAAGAATACGGGACTCTGAAAAAGAAGATTGCCCATTACCAGTTTCCTCCCAGCGTAACAATAAAACTCAGCAATCTTCTGAATAAATTCAAAGGGATGCCCATGGTGGTCCGTTCTTCTTCCCTCCTGGAGGACAATGTCCAGACTTCCTTTGCCGGGAAATACGAAAGCGTATTTGTATCAAACAGTGGAAGGCCCGAAGAAAACCTGAGTGAAATGCTCAGCGCCATTAAGACTGTCTACGCTTCTGTGTTTTCCCCGGACGTGATCATCTATCGAAAGGAAAAGAACCTGGTGGACTACGATGAAAAGATGGCCGTCTTGATTCAGAATGTTGTGGGCAGTCATCGGGATGGCATGTTCGCTCCGTTTATCGCCGGGGTGGGGTTTTCATTGAACATGTTTAAGTGGAGCCCCAGGATCAACGAAGAAGATGGCCTGTTGCGGGTTGTGCTCGGGCTGGGCACCCGGGCTGTGGGGCGGGTGGGGAATGATTACGCCAGGCTTGTGCCGTTGACTGATCCGACATTGCGGCCGGAAAAGAGCCCCGCGGAGTTAACCCGGTACGCTCAAAAACAGGTGGATATGCTAAACCTGGAGAAGCGGGTTGTAGAGACAATTCCCATGGCGTCGGCGGAACAACTCCTTCGCCGGGATGAAATATCAATGGCAATGTCCCTGATCAAGGACGGGTACCTGTCGGATTCATGGTTCAGTCGTTCTCCAGATGATCGGGCAATCGTGACTCTGAACGGCGTTCTCAAGGGAACGTTCCCCGGGGAATATCATCAGGTTCTACAACTGTTGCGAGAGGGCTACGGCATTCATGTGGATACTGAATTCGCAGTTGATTATGACAGCAAGACCGGGAAAATGAACATTTTTCTTCTCCAGTGCCGCCCACTTGCCCAGAGTATCCATCTGGCCCCGGTCAGCATTCCGAACCCGGGAAATAAAGAAGACATTCTCTTCAAAGCGGTCGGTATTACGCCCTGCGGGATCGTTACAGGACTTCGATATATCGTGTGGGTTGACCCGGCCGCGTATCTGAGACTCCCCGATGAACACCTGAGACGTGAAGTTGGAAGCGCGGTGGGACTTTTGAACCGCAAACTGCCCAGGAAAAGTTTTGTCATGTTCGGACCTGGGCGTTGGGGCACCCTGGATGTTAAACTGGGCGTGAATGTCCGATACGGAGATATCAACAACTGCGCGGTCCTGGTGGAACTGGCAGAGAAAGAAGGTGGATTTTCGTCGGACGTGTCTTACGGAACCCATTTCTATCTGGACCTGATTGAGGCAAACATTTTTCCACTTTCCATTTTTCTGGATGACCCTGCCACTGAATTTAACAGTGGCTTTGTTCGAAACGCAACCAATCGGCTCACTGATCTTTTACCGGATCACGGGGAACTGACGGAAGTCCTCCAGGTAGTGGACCTGGAGAAAGAAAACCCCGGCAAACGGCTTTCCATTTACATGAGCCTGAGAAGAGGACGCTCAATGGGCGTATTGGAGGAATCATGATTTCATCCCCAGGCAATCCAGCCATTAAGACATTAAAAAAACTAAAACACAGGAAGTATCGCCGGCGAATGGACCAGTTTCTTGTTGATGATGCCGACGTGTTCCAGGAGGCGGTGAAAGCCGGATTTCGGCCTGAACAGGTTTATTCCTGTACAGCCCTTCCATTTCTTGAGGAATTTTACCCGGTGGACGTTAAGGAATCCCTCCTGGCTCCCATTTCCGACATGGTCTCCTTTTCCGGCTTCATTGCTATCTTTTCTGCTATTGTTCCCGACACAGAACAGGAAGATGACCGTGTTGTGGTGCTGGATGGAGTACAGGACCCTGCAAATGTCGGGGCCATCCTCCGCTGTGCCGTTCAGTTCGGGGTAACCGGCGCCTGGCTGAACGATGATTGCGCGGACCCTTTCTCTCTCAGAGCACTCCGAGCTGCCAAAGGCGGCACATTCAACCTGCAGGTTCTACGACTTGGGAAACAGGAACTGGAGCTGAAGCTGGAGAAACCCGGCAGAACAGTCTATGCCGCAGACACAATTGGCGGGGAATCGCTGGAAACCATCGCTCCATCCCAACCCTTTGCTCTGGTAATGGGAAGCGAGGGAGGGGGAGTCAGTGAGGAGCTCCGGGAACAGGCGGACGTCCGGGTTACCATACCTGGAGCCGGCGCCATAGAGTCTTTGAACGTAGCAGTTGCCGCAGGGATTATTCTCTACCAATTCAGTTCAAAACTGCCGGCGACTTCATCAACAGACTGATACACCCGAAACGGGAAGTTTTTTATTGACAAAGGCCATTTCGGTCATTACAATCTCATAGCTGTCGGCTCAAACCGGCAATGATCTTTGACACGGAGCGGGCCCATAGCTCAGTTGGTAGAGCACCTGCCTTTTAAGCAGGGAGTCGATGGTTCGAACCCATCTGGGCTCACCATTTTTTACCTGCGTCCCCATCGTCTAGCCTGGCCCAGGACACCGCCCTTTCACGGCGGCGACAGGGGTTCAAATCCCCTTGGGGACGCCATTTTTTTTCTCTCACTGCCTTTTCACATTCAACCCCTCTATTTACACTGCAATATTTTTGAACCTAAACCGGGCAATGATGTGCCCAGCCTCCGCACAACGTCCACTCTCCCCATAGGTTCCTTTGATCTGCATGTTATAATCGTTGCCATCAGAGCGGCAGGGGTAAAAAATTGACACATAAAAAACTTCCCGGTCTTCCAGCTGAAAATCTCGACCTCAGTGGAAATACAGGAATGTTAACGCTAAGAAGTCAGTATGTGTCCCCGTAGTTGTCCCCAACAGGTCAAGAGAGGGTTGGTATGAAGAAAGCTGTTTCCCCTGATGAAAATTTTGCCCGAAGCAGGATGGATGTCGGTTATGTGCCCAGGGAAGAGGCCACCGGCAAGTGCTATCGGTCAATGGGATTCAAGTGCGGCCTGGAGATTCACCAGCAATTGAAAACAAAGAAGAAGTTGTTCTGTCACTGTCCTTCCGGGCATTACCAGGAAGCGGAGGATTTTGATGCTGAGATTGTCCGTCATATGCGCCCGACTTTGAGTGAGCTGGGGGAATATGACGGGACAGCACTGATGGAGTTCAAGACCCGTAAAAACATATTTTACCGGCTGCGCAATGACACTGCCTGTACATACGAATTTGACGATACACCACCATTTCTGCTGAATCGTGAAGCACTGACAATTTCAATGGAAATTGCTCTGCTCTTAAAAACGTCTGTGGTGGGTGAGGTTCATATTACCCGTAAGCAGTATCTGGACGGCAGCATTCCCACGGGTTTTCAGCGAACATCTATTATCGGCATCAATGGAACCATTCCGATTCGGAGCAAACAGGTTGAGATTATTCAGATCAGTCTTGAGGAGGATTCGTGCCGGGAGGTTTCGGATATCCGTCATAACCGCGTGTACCGGACCGACCGTCTGGGCATGCCGTTGATTGAGGCGGTTACCGGGCCCGACATGACAACGCCAACGGAGGCATACGAAGCCGGTCAGTATATTCGGTTTCTGACACGCAGTACCGGCAAGGTTAGGACCGGAATCGGGGCGGCACGTCAGGATGTCAATGTTTCCATAACGGGTGGTCGTCGTGTTGAGATCAAGGGCGTATCGAGAATTCATGACATCCCGAGACTGACCCATAATGAGGCGTTTCGCCAGCTTGCTTTGCTGCATATTCGAGACGAGCTGTCGGCCCGATTCAAGCAGAAGAAAACGGTTGATGTGAAAGAGGTTGATTTGCCGGCTTCTCTGATCAGTGATGACTGTTATCCATTGAGAAGTGCACGGGAAAAAGGGTATCGTGTCGTGGCGGTCCGATTGAAGGGATTCGGGTCTATCCTGTCCCATTTTACCGGGCCGGAACGGATGTTCGCGGACGAAATAGAGGAACGGTTGAAGGTCATTGCCTGCCTGGAATCACCCTTTATGAGCCATTCGGAAAAACTGAATGGCGAAATACCGGAATCATTTAACCGTGCTGTCCGGTCACTGATCCAGTGCGAAGAATCCGACGCATGGATCCTTTTGTGGGGTCCGAAAGAGGATATTCCCACTGCAATAGAGACAATCAGGGAGCGGTGTGAACTTGCATTTGATGGTGTCCCGGACGAAACGAGGGAAGCGATGCCGGACGGCACCACGATCTTTGAGCGCGTCCTGCCTGGGCCGAACCGAATGTATCCGGATACGGATTCTGCACCAATTGCCATTTTGGATAGTGAAATCGAGACAGTTCGTTCAGAGCTCCCGGATGATGTGTCCGCAATGATTCAGAAACTGGACGAGTGGCACGTTCCCGAGGACACATACCCGTACATCCTCAGTCGGAATCTCTTCCCCCTGCTTGAAGCACTGATTGAACGCTTTCAAGTGGCTCCTGTTTTTGCCGGAACCCTGTTGGGACACCGGTTGAAGTACCTGGAAGGTCATTTCAGTCCGTCGGCACCATTCCATTATGAACGAATCCTTGATCTTGTCCAATATGTTACGGATAAGGGGATACATATGAACATTCTTCCGACGATGCTGAAGGAACTGTATCAGCATCCCAACATGGATTTTGATTCAATATGCTCAACGGTCGGTTATCGTAAAACGGAGACAGAGAAGCTCCACAGCCAAATCCCAATTCTTATCAAAAAGTTCCAGGAGATCAGGATTTCTGATCAGTCGGATGCCTGTATCGCATGGGTGATGGAGCAACTTCGCCGGCCGGCACTGGGAAATATCAATCTTTCCGGCTTGAGAAACAGAATTCTGGAGGTCGCAGATGCTTGAGATGTTCAAAGGATACAAGGGCGATGCATTGGAAGCACTGCGGTCCTATAAGGCCCGTGTCTGGGGAGAAACGGTGATCACTACCACCCGTGGTACTTTTACCGG
>PFTO01000109.1 GCA_002789615.1 Acidobacteria bacterium CG_4_9_14_3_um_filter_49_7
GGGTGCTCGACGGAAAACCGGGGCATGTGGCCCCCGGTGAAGTGGGGTATTTGCCGCAGATTAATGAGCACCTGCGGGACTTTCCAATTCATTCACTGGATGTGGTTTTGATGGGCAGATCCCCCCGGCTGGGTCTGTTGAAACGGTCTGGGCCGAAAGACAGAGAGTTGGCGGCGGCTTGTCTTGAAATTGTCGGGATGTCGGACTTCGCCGAACATCCGGTACAGACGCTGTCCGGCGGACAGCTACAGCGGGTTTTCATTGCCCGGGCACTGGCGATGGAGCCGAAGGTATTGATTCTTGACGAACCCTCCACAGGTCTGGATGCGGTGTCACAGGAGGATTTCTATGTTACGTTGAGGCGCCTTCGGGACCAGCAGGGGATTTCTATTTTGATGGTTTCCCACGATATTGGCGTCGTATCAAATTATGTGGACAAGATTGCCTGCTTGAATCGCCGTATTCATTATCACGGGTCACCCGGAGATGAGATCCCGGAACATGTAATTCAGGAAGTGTTCGGACGAAATATCCAGATCCTTGTACACAACAAGAACTGCGTGACCTGCAAAGAGGGTCATTCCCATGAGTGAAATGTTAAGTTTTAGCTTTATCCAGCATGCATTGATCGGTGGTTTCGTTATTTCAGTGGTGTTCGGTTTTGTGTCATTTTTCATCGTGGAACAGCGGCTGTCGTTTCTAACAGTAGGAGTCGCCCATGCCGCTTTCGGTGGGGTTGCTCTGGGGATTCTGCTGGGCCTGTCACCGTATCTGACCACCGTGGTTTTTTGTCTGGCAGTGGCACTTCTGATATTGAAACAGGTGAGGGAGAATCGGGCGGATTACGATATGGTAACCGGGATATTCTTCGCTGCCACCATGGCCCTTGGAATTATTTTTCTTTCCATCAGCAAAAACTACACCTTTGACATTGTGGGTTATCTCTTTGGGAGTATTCTCGGCATCGGAGGTCAGGATCTGTTGATAATCTGTGTCACGGCCCCACTTATTGCCCTGTTCTTCTTTCTCTTCTTCAAGGAGCTTGTGGCGATGACCTTTGATCGTGAAGTGGCAATCAGTGCGGGAATCCCGGTGAAAGGGCTGGAAATGTGGATGATAGGGGCGATTGCGCTGCTCATCGTCATCAGCATCAAGATTATCGGAATCATCCTTGTTACGGCGTTTCTGGTGCTTCCCGCCAGTTTTGCGCTGAAATACTGCCGGAGCTATCGCAGTGTCATTGGCGTGGGCATTTTGTTCAGCTTGGTGATCTTTCTGTCCGGTTTCTTTCTGGCTTACCGCTTTGACCTGCCGGCCGGTGCCACCATTGTCACACTGGGTACGGCAATCTATCTCCTTCCCTTTCGCAGAAAATTCAATTGAGAGTCGGGTTTGGCCCTGACCAATAGGCTGGAATGGAACCCGCACTACCGACTATAGCCAGTAGTACGAAAGTGAAAACGGAAGCAAGACGCTTTGAGCAAGCTCAGCGCCTCACTTCCATTTTCACTTCCTATTCACAAAACTACGTTTTATGAAATGCGGGTTCTTTGTGGAGGACGGACAATTCGTGAGCTGATGTCCCCTCCTTTCCGATTGTCGCTCAAATCTCGGGCCATCTGTTCGCGTTCACTCCCTTTGTTCCTCGTCGCGTACCCACTCTCAGTGGGGAGGTGAATGTTGAATTATGAGAGTCGAATTTTAAACGGAAGAACCGGAAAAGAGCGGGGACCGGGAATGGACAACTCCGGTGCCCTGCCCATGATTTTTCTTTCAGTTGCATTCGGCGCAAAGCGCCGCAGCGGTGCGGATTTGAAGTTGCTAATTTGTCAAAAACTTATAAGCTGAATTGGCGTTATTCTTCTTCGTCGGATAGAGGGCTTTCTTTTGTTTTAGAAGCTGTTTCGTTCTGCAGGAACACGCGGTTGCCGAAGGGATGAATGAGATAGAGACCGAAAGCCAGCGACAGCACGGTGGACGGGCTCACCAGGATGCCCATGATGACAATGGCAATGGCCACCATGACGGTGGACGATGCCTTGCTTTTGAGATTGATGTCCTTGAAACTTCGGTACCGTGCCCGGGAAACCATCATCAGTGCGGTGAACACCACCAGGGCAAATGCCAGATAGGAAAAAAATGGCATATTGACCCCGTTGGGAAAGCGCAGTACCAGAGATGCGACCAACGCAGCTCCCGCCGGTATGGGAAGTCCGACAAAGTAGCGGCTGGAGACTCTTCCTTTTTGAATGTTGAATCGGGCCAGTCTGAGTGCGCCACATGTCAAGAAGAGAAAAGCGGCAGCCCATCCCAGGCGGCGGATAATTGGAAAGGCATTGAGATCTGCACCGGTGAATGCCCAGTGATACACGAGAAATGCGGGAGCAACACCGAAGGAAACGACGTCCACTATGGAATCCAACTCTGCGCCGAAATGAGATTCGGTGCCGGTGAGTCTGGCGATCCGTCCATCCAGCATGTCCATGATTCCGGCAATGAATATCATGGCTGCAGCCATTCTGTAGTTTTCCAGCTGGGCCAGCACCATACAGGAAAATCCGAAAAAAAGATTGGAAACTGTAAACAGGCTGGGGATAATAAATACCCCTTTTTTCAATTCAAGTTTTTTCAATTTTCACTCATTCATTAAATTCGATTCAGGTTGTGGGAGAATCGCCGTCAGGCCTCCTGTTTGTTTACATAGTCCACGATCATGGAGTACATTTTGTCCTTAAGATTCAATTTCTGTTTCTTGATTGTCGCAACACTTAATTGTTCTTGATCTGTCAGTTTACCCTTTTTCAGGAGCTGCTGAAGCTGCATGTCAAAGTTGGCATGTTTGTCTTTGAGGGTCTTAAATTCCTTGTTTTCCCTGTAGAGCAACTCCTTGGCCTGGGCCTCTGTCAGCTGTGTCATCTAAACCTCCAGTAAAGCTTTATACATAAAATATACACGGAACCATGTCCTTGTCAAACCATTTTGCAACCGGAAAAAAAAGAAGAGACTTCTCATCATGCTCTAGTCATCCCACTTCAAATCCCGGATAGTCAAAACGGGTTCCAGCAACGGATGCACAGGCCGGATCCGGAATCGAATCCCGAATTTACCAGTTCTATCCAGAAAAAGATTGGCTGAAAATTCATGAAGTTCACTGTCTTTTTGCTGGCCATTGTGCAAAATCGCAGTTTCCACAAACTCAAAATCTCCTGCGGCGTTCATTTTCCC
>PFTO01000011.1 GCA_002789615.1 Acidobacteria bacterium CG_4_9_14_3_um_filter_49_7
CGCCAAAGCAATTGAAGACGGCAGCTTTCGCCAGGATCTCTACTACCGTCTCAATGTCATTGAACTCCACGTGCCACCACTCAGGGAGCGGATCGAGGACATTCCTCTTCTCGCCAATCACTGTATTCAGCAATTTGCCGATGATAAAAAAGTCCCGCCGAAAACCCTGGAGCCAAAGGCCATGGATATGCTCAAAATGTATAACTGGCCGGGAAACGTCCGGGAGCTTCAGAACCTGATGGAACGACTGATGATCATGGTCAGAGAAAACACGGTTAAACCCGCGGATATCCCATATCCCATCAACCGGGGCAGGGACAATGAAGATTCCCATCACCCCCTGCGGCTCAAGGAGGCCAGGGAGGGTTTTGAACTGACCCACATAATGAAGGTTATCCGGATCTCAGAAAACAACATGAGCAAAGCGGCTGAGTTCCTGGGTATTGAACGAAGCCACCTCTATCGCAAACTGAAGCAATACGGGATTGAACCGGAAACAATTCGCCAGAACAAGAGGTAGGCGATGTCAAACACGGACACCCGGCCCGGGGATCGGATATCTCAACTGACACACGAGATTCTTCGGCACAGACGGCTGTACTACCTTGAAAACAATCCGGAAATTTCCGATTCTGAATACGATGCCCTGGAACGGGAACTTGAAACACTTGAAGCCGAATATCCGGATCTTCGCCTTCCCTGGTCACCTACACTGCTCATCGGCGGGGAAGCGGTTGTGGCATTTGACAGCGTTCAACACAGTTCTCCCATGATTTCACTGGACAACACCTACAACCGGGAAGACCTGAGGGCATTTGATTTGAGAGTACAAAAGACCCTTGGCCGATCAGTCCCTTACGTAGTGGAGCTGAAGATTGACGGGCTGAGCCTCGCATTGCACTATGAAAACAGAGTCCTTGTCCAGGCGGTAACCCGGGGAGACGGTATCCGGGGGGATAGCGTACTGGAGAATGCCCGGATGATACGGAATATTCCATTGAAACTTCCGGAATCTGCGCCGGATAAACTGGAAATCCGCGGGGAAGTGTTTCTGACCTTTTCACGCTTTAACGCCCTCAACAGGTTCCGGATAGAACAAGGACTGGAGCCTTTTGCAAATCCCCGAAATGCGGCTGCCGGCTCCATGCGGCTGAAGGACCCGAAAGAAGCGAAAACAAGGGGACTGATGATGTACGGCTACCACATACTCACCCCCCGGGGAATCCCGGACAGCCAGTTTGAACGGCTCAGATGGCTGCATACCATCGGCTTCCCTTCAGCTCCCCGACGGGAGCGAGTCCCGGATATTGACGGTGTATTGGCCCAAGTGGACCGTTTCGAACAGGAAAAAAATGCTCTTGATTTTCCAGTGGACGGACTGGTTGTGAAAGTGGACTCTGTGGCCGATTGGGAAACTTTAGGTTCCACCGCTAAATTCCCCCGGTTTGCCGTTGCGTATAAATTTCCCGCAGAACAGGTTACCACAAGGGTGAACGCCGTCATGTTTCAGGTGGGACGGACCGGTGTGATTACTCCGGTTGCGGAACTGGAACCCGTGGAGCTGGCCGGTACCACGGTGCAACGGGCTACACTCCATAATTTTGAGGAGCTGAACCGGAAAAACATCCGCGTCGGAGACGCTGTTTTTATCGAAAAGGGCGGGGAAATTATACCCAAAGTTGTCAAAGTTATCATTTCCCGCAGAACCGGGTCTGAACTGCCGGTTGTGGAACCAGAGAATTGTCCGGTCTGTGGTGCTGAAACAGCCAGAATGGATGGTGAAGTAGCACTTCGCTGTATCAATCCATCCTGCCCGGCGGTGGTTCAAAATGCCGTTCTCCACTTTGTTTCCAGGGACGCCATGGACATCCAGGGCATCGGAAACGCACTGGTTGGCCAGCTGGTCGAGAATGGCATGATTCGGGATTTCGCTGACATTTATGATCTAACAGCTCCAAGACTGGAAGAACTGGAAAGAATGGGCAGAAAATCGGCTGAAAATTTGGTCAATGAAATTAAGAAGTCAAGGTCAATTCCCTATTACCGCGTATTGTACGCTCTGGGAATCCGCTACGTAGGATTGAAATCCGCAAAAATTCTTGCGGCGGGATTCCCTTCCATGGAGTCCCTGCGGAATGCAGAAACAGAAAAAATGGCCAAAATTGAGGGCATCGGGCCGGTAATTGCTGAATCAGTCTATCGCTTCTTTTCACTTCCTGAAAACCGTCAGGTTGTGGACCGACTGGCCAATGCCGGGCTCTCCATGGAAGCCGAATCGGACACGACTGTATCAGAACAGCCCCTTGCCGGCAAAACATATGTGCTGACAGGTGAGCTGGCCGGATTTACCCGGAAAGAGGCCGGAGCGTTTCTGGAATCCCTGGGGGCAAATGTCTCGTCCTCCGTATCCCGGAAAACCACCGGCGTTATTGCGGGGGAAAAAGCGGGGTCCAAACTTCGAAAAGCACAGGAACTGGGAGTTGAAATCCTGGATGAGAATTTTTTGAACCAATTGAAACAACAGACAGGAGAAAACTGATGGACAGCCGACTTATTGTAATTGTGGAAGATGAGGACAGCGCTCGCCTTGGTATGGAGCGGGCCCTGAAAAAAAAGGGGTACGCTGTGATTTCCTTCGCGGAAAGCCCGAAAGCACTGGAATATATCAAGTCCAATTCCGGGGAAATTGACCTGGTGATTACCGACCTCAGGATGCCGGAAATGGATGGGATCCAATTGATCCAGGAAATCACAAAGCTTAACGACGATGTCAGCATTATCCTTGTAACTGCCTTCGGCTCCATCGAATCGGCCGTGGAGGCCATGAAACTGGGTGCAGAAGACTATCTGTCCAAACCGCTGGATATGTTTGAACTGAGAAAGCGGGTAGAAAAAATTGTCGGAAACAAACGCTTGAAACGGGAAGTCAGCCTGTTGAAGCAACGACTGGACAAGAAGTACTCATTTTCCAACATTATCGGAAACTCCCCCGGTATGGAAAAGTTGTTTGAAAAGATTCTCATGGTAGCTCCGACCAACAGCACTGTCCTGATTACCGGGGAAAGCGGAACCGGAAAAGAGTTAATTGCAAACGCCATCCACCAGAATTCACCCCGGAAAAATGCCATGTTCCTCCCCATCAACTGCGCAGCAATTCCCGGTGAAATCCTGGAAAGTGAGCTCTTCGGCCATGAGAAAGGTTCCTTTACAGGGGCGATCGGCAAAAAAATCGGAAAATTTGAGATGACCAGCAACGGGACCCTCCTCCTGGACGAAATCGGGGAAATGAGCATGGATTTGCAGGCCAAACTCCTTCGCATAATTGAACAGAAAGAATTTATGCGGGTGGGTGGAAGTGACATCATCACGGTCAAAACCCGCATTCTGGGCAGCACGAACCGAAACCTTGATGACCTGGTTCGGGACGGTCGTTTCCGCGAAGACCTGTTGTTTCGATTGAAAGTTGTTCATCTGACAATCCCGCCGCTGCGGGAAAGGCGGGAAGATATTCCCTTGCTTATTAATCACTTTCTCAAACGATTTTCAGAGGAGCATGAAAAGGAAGGATTGGAGATCGGTTCGGATGCAATTCGTTTGCTTTCCCGTTACAACTGGCCTGGAAATATACGCGAACTGAAGAACGTGATGGAAAGTCTTGTGATTTTCGCTCAAAATAGTACAATTTCCGTACCGGAACTGCCGGAAGAGATTACGGGGAACGGTGGAAATTACGGACCGGGGAATGGTGAAGTGGGGGAATCAGCTTCCATAAACCCTGAAGATTCCCTGGTGCTGAAAATCGGCACACCGATGGCAGATGTGGAGAGGGAGCTCATCCTCAAAACCCTGGAGCAGTGTGACGGTAATCGTACGGCTGCCGCAAAGTTACTGGGGATCGGATTGAGAACCCTGCAGAGAAAACTCAAAGAATACGGCGAGGTGGAAACCGATGAAAACACTGCTGGCGATTGATCCTGATGCTGGGTTCCACGCAAAGGTAAAAGAACTGTTAAAACCGGGCCAGGTAGAACTGGTCAGCACGGATAACGGAGCAGATGCGGTCCAGCTTGCTATGGATGTAAGTCCGGATATGGTTATCCTGAATCTTGAGTTAAAGGACCTGAACGGATTCCTTGTTTGCAGTTCATTGAAAAAAAATCCGAAAACCCGGGACATTCCCCTCGTCATCACCTCCAGTGATAAAACCGAAGAAGATTTTGATCAGCACCGAAAGCTCAAATTCCGGGCGGACAGTTATGCCCGCAAACCTCTTTCCGCCAAAGAACTGGGCTCTCTTCTGATAGATTTCCTGGGAGCTGGCGCGGTTCAAACGAAGAAAGCCGAACCCCTTGGTGCTGATTTCGACGAGGAAAATATCGATAAACTACTTGACAGTACGTTCACAGCCTTCAGCACCGACGGCTCTCAATCGCAGGAAGAGGCGTCAATATCTTCTGATCCGGTTGAAAAACGTCCGGAAGAGGTTCCCGCCGATGATGATGATGAATTCAACCTGGAAATGGAACTGAAAGAGGAGGGGGAAGATTTTGCACCTTCCGTCGATTTGAGTGATCTGGAAGAGGATGAAGAGGAGCTCCCCCTGCCTGAGGAAGAGCCCGCTCCCCGGGTAGAGACAGGGGACCTGGAAGAAGAAGCCGGAGAGAAGGCGGAACCAGACATAAAAACATCACCTGAAGATGCCTTTAAAATCAATCAACTGAAGCAGGAGGGACAGCAGAAGGCCGTCCAGGTTATCACGCTTCAGAAAGAGAACGAATTTCTGAAAAGCGAGAACCGCAATCTCCTCATGGATCTTACTTCACTGAAGGCAGACATAGCTGAACGCGAAGAGGAACTGGCCCAGAAAAAGGAAGTCATTGAAGCTGAAAGTACGGCCATTAAAGCCCAACTTGAAGAGGCTGAAGCAGAAGTGTCCGCTGCAAAAGCAAGTGCCGAAGAGCAGGCTCAAAAAAGCCGGGAAATGGAAACCCGGCTGAACGAGGCCACCGAAGAACACACCCGGCGACACCAGGAACTGGAAGCCCGAAATCTGAAGCTGGAAGAAAATATTGATGCCCTTCAGAAAGAAAATCAGGGGCTTAAAGGTGAGATGGAACAAAATCTCGTCAGCCATCAGGAGTCCCTTGCCGAACTGAACCGGCAGCTGCTGTCCGAAGAAAACAAGGTTCAGGAACTGGAAACAACATGTCAGGAATTAAGAGACAGTGAACAATCCCTGAAAGAACAAGCCGAGAGCATCTCCCGTGAATTTGGAGAAAAAGAAAGCATGTTGATGACCACCATCGAAAATCTCACGAAGAATACCCGGGGACTGGAAGACGAACTGAAATCGAACCGGGAAAAACTGAAACACCTCGCAGATATTCTCAAATCAGCCGCTGAGGAAGTAGACGCTTCGGAGTCATAAGAGATGAGAAAAACTATCGTTTTGATTGCCTTCCTATTGATTGCGCTGTCTTCCTGCCGGCACAAGCCCGATGACATGCCCTTTCGCATCGTTCTTTCAAAATATTTTATCGCCATCCAGAAGAACGATGTGAAAACCATGGCTGCGTGCCTCTCACTGTTTGATGAAATAAGAGGCCGATACGGGGAAACCGGTGGAGCGGTCCTGGAATTTAAACAAAAGGTCAGTGACATCTCAGAAAAATACAAACAGGAATTGCAGGACGGCACGCTTCATTTTGACGCTTACGGGATTGAGGCCGCCCATATTATGGGATTGGGAAAAGGCTTCTATTACGAAACGGTGAAAGTGGAGGAAGCTGGGGATACTGCCTCCATCACACTGGCTCACAGTTTCCGCTACGACAAACTGGATTACAACGTATTTCCGGAAGGCACCACGCTTTTCTTTCTGTCCTGCCCGGTGGGGAAACTACTGAAAGTGAAAACCGGGGAATACCAGAAGGGCTTGCGGATGCTGCTACAGAAAGTCCAGACCCGCTGGTATTTCAAAAAGGACCTCCAGGGAAAATGGAAAATTTCCCGGATGGAGGTTCTACCTGATACCGCCCATTGCATCCAAAGCCACCGGCCCCGATATTGACGGATGGGAAAGTTGGCGTTGCGAGTGAGCGTGGGCGTCAGACGGGATAGAGAATAGCCAGTTCTCTGATTTTTCTGTCACCTGACACTTATCATTCAATATTCGGTGCAAAGCAACGTGCGCTGTCGCTCTTTTGAATCAGCAAACCATCATATTTTCTGTAACTTCATTCACCACACTGTTCTTTGCAGCTTCTGAGTCTTATTTTTTAGTTCTCTTTCTCGCTTTAGGTCTGGGTTTTGGAAGTTCTCTTTCTGTAATGGCAATTAATTCAGAAAGCCATTCAGAATCCTCAATTTGTTCTTGAATAAGTAGTGATGGCCTTGCCCCTGGGTAGGCCGGGGCTTCCACAAACTCGCCAATAAATTCCTTTCCGGCATTTGTTGGCTTTACAAATAGCTGGCCATCACAAACAAGAGCAACTACCTTCCCCTTAGAATAAAAAGTGACCCCCCCAAACATTGCTTTGAATGATATTTCACATTCATCAGATAGTTGCTCAGCAATGTATTCGACAAACGCTTGATCTGATGCCATGATTACTCCTTAGCTGTTATTACCTCTCAGCGACGTACTTGTTGTTCTCAACAAAATCCTCTTTTGTCATGCCTGAACCTTTGAACTTGTCTGAAAGTATATGCCCCCACTTTTCCCAAATCAAGAATTAAACACAAGAAAAGGCTTTCAAGACTCTCTCACAAAGCCGCCATGAACGTCAGGGCGGAAAAACCATATGAGATCAAAAGACACTTGATAAATGTTGAAATCTGTCATTTTCTATTTTGCGGTCTTAGCGTTTTTGCAAGGACATTCCCTCTCCCTTTCCAACGCCCACGCCCACTCACTACGCCAACCTTCCCTCTTTTTGTATAAACAAAAAAACGAGCGCGACCTGAAAGCCACGCCCGTCAGTCAATATTAAGATTGATTTTCTTACTTGAGATTTTCCGGGTTCAACGGTTTCAGATCGTCCACAACAAACTGTCCGTCTTTTCGAATCAGCTTCCCGTCAAAATAGATTTCTCCACCGCCATATTCAGGGGTCTGGATACAGACCATATCCCAATGAACAACGCTGCGATTTGTGTTGTCTGCTTCGTCGTAGGCATTTCCCGGCGTAAAGTGGAATGAACCCATAATTTTTTCGTCAAAGAGAATATCCAGCATGGGCCGGGTCACGTAAGGGTTTACTCCGATGGCAAATTCACCCACATATCGGGCGCCTTCATCGGTATTGAGAATCTCGTTGAGTTTTTCTGTCTGGCCCCCCGCAGTCGCCTTCACAATCCGGCCATTTTCAAAGTTCAATTCGATGCCATCAAATATCACTCCCTGGTAGAGGGTTTTGGCCGTGTACCGCACCGTTCCGTTCACCGAGTCCCTGACCGGGGCGGTAAAAACTTCGCCATCCGGGATGTTCAGTTCACCGGCACACTTGATTGCAGGAATATCTTTGATGGAGAAGGCCAAGTCCGTACCGGGCCCGGTGATGTGAACCCTGTCCGTATTTTCCATACGGGTAACCAACGCGTCCATGGCCCAGGACATTTTCGAGTAGTCCAGGTTGCATACCTGGAAATAGAAGTCCTCAAACGCCTCAGTGGACATACCGGCATTCTGGGCAAAGGAGGGGGACGGCCAGCGGAGAACCACCCATTTTTTCTTCGGAACCCGGATTTCCATATGAACCGGCTGCAGCCATTCCATCCGATACAGTTTCATGGCTTCAGCGGGGACATCCGATAGCTCGGTCACATTTTCATGGCCCCGGATGGAAATATATGCATCCATCATCTCCATAAATTCTGTGTCCACTTTTGCACGGGTTTTCCACATCTCAGCGTTGGGCTGCATGAGGAGTTTCCGGAGTACAGTGTTATCCATGAAATTCACAAAAGGGATCGCGCCAGCGACAAACGCTTCGTCCACCAGCGCTCTGGCAAGTGACATGTCGTTGATAGTTGTATCAATCAGTACTTTCTCACCCGGTTTCAGCTGCGTGGAATAATGAACAAGATTTATGGCCAGTAGTTTAACCCGTTCATCTATCATTCATCTCCCCCGCCGTACCGCAAAACGAGATTCCTTGCAGCTTTTGTTTCATCCAATCTGCGCACCGGAGTATCGTGTGGGGCATCGTGTAGTAATTCCGGCGATATAGACGCCTCCTTCGCTACTTTCTTCATAATTTCAATAAAATAATCCATTTCTTCTTTGCTTTCACTCTCCGTGGGTTCCACCATCAGGGCACCGTGTACAATCAGCGGGAAGTAGATAGTGGGCGGATGAATGCCGTAGTCAATAAGCCGCTTGGCAATGTCCAACGTGGATATTCCAAATTCCGCCTGTTTTTTGTCATTGAAAACCACTTCATGGAGTGTGGGGATATCAAAGGGGACATGAAAATTATCTTTCAGGGATGCCCGGATATAATTGGCGGCCAGTACCGCGTCTTCGGTACTCTGTTCCAATCCTTTTCCACCCAGTGAGAGGATGTAGGCCAGTGCTTTTAAAGCTACCAGGAAGTTTCCGTAAAAACCATGGACCTTACCAATACTGTCGGGTCGGTTCCAGTCCAGTTTATGGTAGCCGCCCTCTCCATCCACCACCGGGGCGGGCTGGAAGGGAGCCATGTGTTTAAGAAAACAGACCGGGCCGGCACCGGGACCGCCGCCGCCATGAGGGGTCGAAAAGGTTTTATGGAGGTTCAGGTGCATCACGTCCACACCCAGCTCACCGGGACGGGCTTTGCCCATCATGGCGTTCATATTGGCACCATCCATATAGAGGAGTGCGCCTTTCTCGTGGAGCATGTCCGCGATTTTCTGAATATTTTTCTCAAAAATGCCCAGCGTGTTGGGATTGGTCAGCATCATGCCGGCGACATTTTCGTCCAACACTTCCTCCAGTTTGGCAAGGTCCACACAGCCGGTTTCATCCGATGCCACTTCCTTGACCTCATACCCGCTGAATGCAGAAGAGGCCGGGTTGGTACCGTGCGCGGAATCCGGTATCAGGATGAATTGCCGCGGATTGCCCCTCTTTTCGAGACAGGCACGTATCATCATGACGCCGGTAAGCTCACCATGGGCACCGGCAGCAGGCTGGAGGGAACATCCATCCATGCCTGTGATTTCATTCAGCGCATCCTCCAGCATCTTCATGGCCTTTAACGTACCCTGAACCATGCCGTAGGGCAACATGGGATGGGACCACTTGAATCCGTCCAGCGATGCAATGAGTTCGTTAATTTTGGGATTGTGCTTCATCGTGCAGGAACCAAGGGGATAAAATCCGTCATCGACACCATAGTTCAG
The DNA here is from genome assembly GCA_002789615.1 of Acidobacteria bacterium CG_4_9_14_3_um_filter_49_7. Classification (GTDB taxonomy): domain Bacteria; phylum Acidobacteriota; class Holophagae; order Thermotomaculales; family Thermotomaculaceae; genus UM-FILTER-49-7. Next base: position 9,388 of record PFTO01000011.1, read on the forward strand.
CTTGGAAAGACGGGTAAAATGACGGACTACTTCAATTTCGGACAGGTCGGGCAGATCCGGAGTGGTGCTGCGCATGCAGGGCCCGGAAATGGCAATCGGAGCCAGTCCTTCCGGTTTCGGCAGGTCCATTCCCCGCTTTCCCTCTCCACCCATCTGGAATATCGTCTTTTCCTTTCCTCTCAGTGTCTTCATTTCACAGCCTCCATCAGTTCCACGAGACGGTGAATATCTTCCACCGTATTCATCTCCGTTACTGTGATCAACATTTCGTCAGGCGCAAGACCGAATTTGGACAGCCGAACACCGGGGAACATTCCATTTACCACCGAATGTTCCACAAAATCCTCCAGATCCGTATCGGATCGAACCACAAATTCGTTGAAACTCATCCCCGGTACCACCTCAAAATGGGTGCTCCTGGAAATGGCCTTTTTGGCAGTTTCTGCCCGTCTGTGATTCAATTCTGCCAGTTCTCTTAATCCGGCCTTCCCGAGAAGCGCCAGATAGATCACCGCACGCAGCATGCACCAACCCTGATTGGAACAAATGTTGGATGTCGCTTTTTCCCTGCGAATATGCTGTTCCCGCGCAGACAGGGTCAAGACATAGCCGATTTTTCCGTCCACATCAGTCGTTTGCCCCACCACCCGGCCGGGCATATTCCGAACCAGTTTCTGCCTGGTGGTCAGAAATCCCAGCAACGGTCCGCCGAATCCCGGATAGTTACCGAAGGATTGGGCTTCTCCACAGGCAATATCAACGCCGAATTCGCCCGGCGGAGTTAACATACCAAATGCCAGGGGCTCGGTTGTCACAGAAACCAGTAGGGCCTTCGGCGCTTTTTCCCGAACTGTCAGCGCGATTTCGTCAAGGGGCTCCACAATACCGAAAAAATTTGGGTAGCCCACAGCCACGGCGAAAACATCCTCGTTTTCCAGCTCAGCAGATAGTGTCTCTATGTCAACTTTATGGTTTAAGGTTGGAATGGCCTTAATCCGAATGCCCAGGTTCTCCAGGTAACTTTGTGCCACCTTTCGGTAATGGGGGTGGATTGCGTCGGAAATAAGGACAGTGTTCTTCTTCTTACCCACCCGTTTTGCCATTAGAATTGCTTCGGCAAAAGCGGTGGCACCGTCATACATGGAGGCGTTGGACACCTCCATTCCGGTCAGCGCACACATGCAGGTCTGGTATTCAAAAATTGCCTGCAACGTACCCTGCGAAATTTCGGGTTGATACGGCGTATACGCCGTCAGAAACTCTTCTCGGGAAGCCAGGGAGTCTACCGATGCCGGGATATAGTGAGCATAGACACCCGCACCGGCAAATGACTGTGTTGGAGTGTTGGAATCCGCCAGATTGCGGAAAAGATCCAGTAATTCCTGTTCGCTGTAACTGGGGATGTTCAGCGTCCCCTTAAACTGGCCACTCTCCGGTATGGATGAGAAAAGAGACTCAATCTTGTCTGCCCCGATCTTCCGCAACATTTCCCGCCGATCATTGTCGGACAGGGGAAAGAAGCGGGACATGGATTATCCCTCCTCTTCTTCGAGATACTTTGCGTAGGCGGCAGCGTTCATCAAATCGTTCAGTTCGGACTTGTTGCTCAAACGAAGCCTGAACAACCATCCGGCACCCTGAGCTTCTTTGTTGACCATTTCCGGCTCATCCTCCAGCGCCTCGTTGACGGCTGTTACAGTACCGGATACCGGACTGAATACATCCGCCACGGCCTTTACGGATTCGATGGAAGCGGCTTCATCGCCCTTTTCCAGTTCCGTGTCCACTTCCGGAACTTCGACGAAAACAATGTCACCCAATTGTTTCTGGGCATGATCAGTAATGCCGATCGTCCCGGTTTCTCCATCCACCTGTACCCATTCATGCTCTTTCGTGTAATAGAAATCTTCCAAAACCATGAAGTCCTCCTTCAGGATTATTTCTGGCGCTTGTAAAACGGGGTTTTGACTACCACCGCTTTTGCCGTTTTCTTACGGATGCCAATATAAATTTCCGTGCCGATTTTTGCTTTCTCAATGGGAAGATAGGTCAAACCGATATTCTTCTCCAGGAAGGGTGCGAAGGAACCACTGGTGACAGTTCCCACTGCTTCACCACCCGGTTCAAGATATACCGGATACCCGTGGCGGGCAATTCCCCGGTCCGCCATCTCAAAACCAATCAATTTCCGTTCCAGCCCCTCCTCTTTCTGCTGGCGCAGGATGTCTGCCCCGATAAAATCGCCTTTGTCCAGTTTGCAGACCCATCCCAGTCCACCCTCCAACACTGTGGTCGTTTGGTCAATATCATTTCCATACAGGCACATTTTGGATTCCAGCCGCAGTGTGTCCCGGGCGGCCAGTCCGCAGGGCAGGATGCCGTACGGCCTGCCCAACTCCAGACTCCGGCGCCACAACGCTACCGCAATTGAAGGCGGACAGTACACTTCAAATCCATCTTCCCCGGTATAGCCGGTGCGGGATAAAATGCAGGGGCTTCCCTCGTACGTCCCATAATCAAACCAGTAGTAGTGCATTTCGACAGCCACTTTACCAAACAGGGTTTCCACAATTTTTACAGCCTCGGGGCCCTGAATTGCCAGTTGCGCGTAGGAATCGGATACGTTCTTCAACTCCACGTCAAATCCACTGCTCTGGCTGGTAATCCAGTCAAAATCCTTATCAATGTTGGCAGCATTCACAACGAGGAAAAATTCATTCTCGTCCTGGCGATATACCAGCAAGTCGTCCACAATAGTGCCTTCCGGATAGGTAAAGGCGGAATAGTGAATCTGCTTGTAGGCCAGCTTTGACACGTCGTTGCAGGTCACGTGCTGGACAAAAGCCAGTGCGTCCGGGCCTTTTACCGTAAACTCCCCCATGTGAGACACATCAAAGAGTCCCACTTTCTTTCTTACAGCGATATGCTCTTCAAGGACACCAGAATACTGAACCGGCATATCCCAGCCACCAAAATCCACCATTTTCGCACCAAGATTTCTATGTTCTTCATTTAACGGTGTTTTCTTCACAAAAGCCCCCTTAAGATTCAATGCAACCCAAAGGTATCACACGGCATATTCACTGTCAACTGAAGGGAGGGTTTTGTCATTTTGACGTTTTTTTCATTGGAAACTAACAATAAGTCGATTTTTGTCGTATCATCGTTTCATCGGAGTTTCTGTATATTTCAAAAGTTGGGAATTCCGGAAAAGGTAATCTTAACTGTATGAGGAGAATTGTATGAAAAAACTTGGGATCCTGATAGGAATCCTTTTGTTGTCCTTGGCGACCTTTGCCATGGATGCAACGGATTTCGAGAAAAACCTGACAGTCCACAAACTCAAAAACGGGCTGACCTTTCTGATTTATGAGCGCCATGAAGCCCCCGTTGTTTCTTTTCACACATATGTCAATGCCGGTTCGGTAAACGAACGCGTCGGTATCACCGGCATTTCCCACATGCTGGAGCACATGGCATTCAAAGGCACCACAACCGTGGGCGCGAAGGATCTGAAGAAGGAAAAAGAGCTGATGGACAAGATTGACGCGAAGTATTTGAAGCTCTACGACCTGAAAGACCACAACGGCGACAAGGCTGAAATCGCAAACCTGCAGAAGGAAATCAAGACACTGCAGGAACAGGCGGAGGCTGCGGCCAATATCGGTGAGTTTGATCAGGTGATCAGCCGGAACGGAAGTCCTGACTTGAACGCCTTTACGACATCTGATGCCACCCAGTACCACTATTCCCTTCCATCCAACAAGGTGGAGTTGTTCTGTTTCCTGGAAAGCGAACGATTCTATCATCCCGTTTTCCGCCAGTTCTATAAAGAACGGAATGTGGTAGCGGAAGAGCGTCGGATGCGGACAGAATCCAATCCCACCGGCAAGTTGATTGAGCAATTCCAGCTCATGTCCTTCACCTACCACCCCTACCATGTCCCCACCATCGGAGCCATGTCGGACATTCAGCACTACACCCGGGCAAAGGTGGCCAACTATTTCAAAAAATATTACAACCCCCGGACAATGACCATTGCCATCGTGGGAGATGTCAATCCGAAAACTCTGATCCCCATGCTGGACGAATACTTCGGCAGAATCCCCGCAGGGGACGTGCCGGACCCCATCGTCACGGTGGAGCCGAAGCAGACGGTTCAGCGCCGCCTGATTCTACATGAGAACAGTCAGCCCATTTATCTCATCGGATGGCACCGCCCGGCTGAAACCAGCAAAGACAACGCCGTCTTCGATGCAATCTCCGGTATTATTGGAAGCGGCCGATCTTCCCGTCTGTACAAGAAGCTGGTTAAAGAGAAAAAGGTAGCGGCTTATGTTGGCTCGTTCAACGGATATCCGGGTACCAAATATCCCAACCTCTTCATGGTTTTTGCCGTGCCATCAGCCAATCATTCAAACGTTGACGTGGAAGAAGTCATCAATGATGAAGTGGAAAAACTGAAAACAACGCCAGTTACGGATGAGGAGCTGCAGAAGGTAAAGACCCAGGCCAAAGCGGAGCTGGTTTATGCCATGGACAACAACATGGGAATTGCCCAGATGCTGGCGAATTATTACGTCAAGCGCGGAGACTGGAAGGTCCTCTTTAACGACGTGGATGCCATCGAAAATGTTACGGCGGCAGACATTCAGCGG
>PFTO01000104.1:0-13556 GCA_002789615.1 Acidobacteria bacterium CG_4_9_14_3_um_filter_49_7
TGTACCTGATCACTGTTTCCTGCATAGCTTGTCCTCCTTGACCGCTTTCAGCGGTTCTATAGGTGTCAACCTATATCAGGACAAGACAGAACACAGAACACAGAACACTGTCTTTCTTCTGTCAATTTCTCCCGAAACGGCCGGATACGATGCTCAGGGCGTCCATGGCTGCTTTCCAGGCAATGAGTTCTTCCCGGATAAAGTAGATGCTGCCCTGGCTTTTCTCTGTGCGATAGGGAAGGGACAAAAGCTCCTTTCTTTTCAGTGCTTCAGGGGGGATTTTGCTTTCGGACATCGCGTCTTTGAGACTGAGGACGTCAAACATATCAACCCGGGCATCTTTTCGGAATTGAAAGCGTCGGGTAACTGTCTCCACCGTGATTCGTTTGTTGAAATTGAAGGCTTTCTGGAGAAAGGCCAGGTAGTCGTCATTTCCAGCCTGATACCGGCACTGGGCCTTTCCGATCAGCGCGGCCACGTTGCCATAGTTTTCGCTTAGCGCCAGATCGCAGAGTGCTTCTCCTGCTGAGTATTGTTTGTGATAGATTGCTATGTCTGCGAGGTTTGTGATGGTTTCCATGGAGCATCCTTCCCGGGTTAATGGAAAACTCAGCCACGGCAACAGCCGGTCTGTTTCGTTCCGTTTCACGCAGAAGGTGACGTATTGTTCGATGGTACCCGGATCCGGTGAACTGCAAAGAAGCATGTCAAATACCATGTAAACAAAACGGGGGTTTCCGTCTTCCAGCAACTGATTCAACAATTGCCTTAACCGTGCGATTTTCCGATCGGTTTTCTGGAACAGGGTGCTGGTTTCTCCGTCATCAAAATGGGCGGTTAAAAGCAATCGGACCTCTTCTTCAGAAGGATTTCCGGTTGCAACGCTGTTCTGAGCTTCATGGAAAATGGATACGAGGTTGGCCTGCATCCGCTGAGAAAGTTCACAGTCTTCCGGGAGCCGGCCGGTCAGAATTTTCAGCATGTTCTCTGGCTCAGATACAGACAAAATAAAGGAAGTAGCCGGCAGCTTCATTCGCATGAAGAGCATGATCGTGAGCGCTTTTTCTTTTGCATCAAAGCACTCTACAGCAAGAAAATCCTTCACATTGCCTCCACGATGATGCCGCCGCCGAGTACTGTGTCTTCGGCGTAAGCGGCCAGAATCTGGCCCGGGGCCACTGCGGTAATCGGATCTTGAAATCGGACCAACAACGACGTGTCGTCAATTCGGGAAACAGTTTCCACTGGCTTCGGTTCCTGATTGTATCGGACACATGCAGATATTACTCCGGAAATTTCAGACAGGTGGTTGAAACCCCGGACAAGAACCGTTCTTTTTTCAAGGAAATGCCGCTCCCCCACGACGACGGTTCGGTTCCGGGCATCCAGTTTCAGCACATACAATGGCTCATGCCAGGCAATGCCCAGACCCTTGCGTTGACCGATTGTATATGCGGACATCCCGTGATGAAGCTTGAAGATGTGTCCGGATACGTGTTTGATGAATCCGGGCTTCTCTGAGATTTTTCCTGAAACAAAGGAGTTGGGGGATTCTCCTCCTGTAAAACAAAGCTCCTGGCTTTCCCGTTTGTCCGCTACCGCCAGATCCAGCTTTTCCGCAATTTTACGAACTTCCGGTTTGGTCATTTCCCCCAGCGGGAATATCATCTGCTCAATATGTTCGGGCCGAACCATGGACAGAAAGTAGGACTGATCTTTGCTGATATCTTTACCGCGATGCAGTTTCCCGTCCTCTATCCGGCAGTAGTGACCGGTTGCCAGCTTTTCACAGTTATAATCCTCCAACCGTTCCACCAGGCGTCCAATCTTCAGAAAGCGGTTGCACCGTCCACAGGGATTTGGGGTTTGCCCCAGGCGATAGGCATCGATAAAGGGCTGCACAATTGTCCGGTCAAATTCTTCCGAAAGATCCAATGTATGATGGGGAATACCCAGCTTCCGGCACACTTCTTTCGCGTCTTCCGTGTCCTGTCTGGAACAGCAGATTTTCAGGTTGCACCGGGCCACTTCCACATCCGGATGAAACACAAGCGTGATGCCGGTGACTTTATGACCGGCCTCTTTCAACAGATGGGCTGCGGCACAGGAGTCCACTCCTCCGCTCATGGCCAGCAGTACGCGCATGTCTATTTCTCCTCGGCCTTTGCCGCCTGCCAGAGTTCTTCCAGCTTTTCCGGCGTGGATGCGGTCACATCGGCTGTTTTTTCCATTTTATCAAATCGTCCCATAAATTTGCGGTTACTGAGGCGAAGGGCGTCTTCCGGGTCGATTCCATGCTTCCTGGCAAAGTTGGCGATGGTGAACAGCAGGTCTCCCAGCTCTTCCCGAAGCCCCTCACTGTCATTTGCCGCTTCTGCTTCTTTCATTTCCGCCCACTCTTCGTGGATTTTTTCTTCCACCTGGGCCGGACTTTCCCAGTCGAACCCGATCCGGGATGTTTTTACACCGATCTGGTAAGCGACCTGGAGCGCGGGGAGATTTTTGGGGATACCGGATAGGAAACCTTTTGGCTCAACGTTGCTGCCGTTTTCCTCTTCTCTCTCCCTGGCCTTGATCTTCTCCCAGTTTTTCAGCACCTCATCAGTGGAATGGATGGTCTCCTCTCCGAACACATGGGGGTGGCGGCGAATCATCTTCTCATTGATGCGGAGCAGCACGTCCCCCATTGTAAAAAGGCCCTTTTCCTTCGCCATTCGCGCCATGAATACGATCTGCAATAGAACATCTCCCAGTTCACCACAAAGGGCATCAAAATCACCGTTGTCCACAGCTTCTATTACCTCGTAGCTTTCTTCTATCAAAAAAGTTTTCAAACTTTCGAAGGTCTGTTCCCGATCCCAGGGGCAGCCGTTTTCCCCCCGAAGCCGGTCCATTATCTCCACCAGGCGCTGACATTCAGTCTTTGTTTCGCTCACATGGCCTCCCTTCACCGCTTCGGACTGCCTGATTCAAAAATTGACCAACGGGCCATTGACCCGATACCCGAACAGGTACGTGCGTCCCGGCATTGGAATTCCCGGGACGCTTTCATAGCTGTCATCCATTGCGTTTTTTACCTTCAGATAAAACCCGGTACCGAAAAAGGTCATGTCCAGCACGGAAGCATTGGACAGTCCCGGCGTATCCAGAAACTGGTAGATAACAGACAGGTCTTTCCCGTGGTAGCGGAGTACCCAGTGATTCTTTGGCACGTGCCAGCTGTACTTGGTTTCCAGGTTTGTGGATGATTCACGGCTAATCATCTGATATCCCGCAGACCAGTTTCCGATTACTGCGGAGGCTTCCAGCCCCCAGACCCGGGAACGACCAATGTTTTCCGCGTGCCACATTTCGTCCCGTCTAACCCAGTCAATCAGTTGGGATTCATTTCGGTAGAAAAGTGTCCCCTTCCACCAGGCCCGGCCCACTGACAGGTCCACGTTCCAGGCGGATTCAGATTGAAGTGCGGCGTTTCCCTGGTTTACGGGGGAGGTGTAGTAGAGTTCCGTATAATCCGGCAGTCGAACGGTGCGGGAAGCTTCCATGGACACGCGATAACTTCTTATCCACCTGTAAATACCAACGAATGGCATCCATTCGGCCTCCCCCCTCGACGAATCCACAACGCTGATTCCCGGACGAAGCGTCCAGCCGCCAGCCTGGAGAATCGTTGCGCCCTTCACGGTCAATTGATGGTCATTGTGCTGACCCAGGACGGGACTGGAAATATTGTTGGCTGCAAAATCATATGAAAGAAATATATTGTGTGGCAATTGAAATTCCTGTTGGAATCCACTTCGGACAGTCTGGGTGTCATTTGTGTAGAAGTCCGGATTGTCCCGGTCCAGCACAAATGTGTCATCGTGACGGATTCCGTACACGGTCAGGTTTTTCCAGCTGGCGGATGCAAGGTAGGTCTCGGTTGTTTCATGGGATGGATAGGGTGCATAAAAATCCTGGGCACCAAAGCTCTTTCGATTAAAAGCCGTAAAGACCCGAACGCCATTTCGCTCCCCCTGCCAGGTTATGTTTGTGGTGTGGTAATCCGTATTGTCCCGATATCCGTCACTCCCTTCCAATAGATAGGAAAGACCATACTGCGCCGCGTAGATATGATAATAGCGGTCACTTCCATACGCAAAGTTGTATCGTTCTTTTTGATTGTTATTGGTGCTCAGGTTTACCTGTCCACTGAATCCGTAGGGAGAGTCTCCCCCGGAAGCAGCGGGGCGAACGGAAAAAGTTGCCAGGTCCTCCGGCGCCACCGGAATATCAAAATTGTGGTGATAGGTCTGGGAATTGTTCAAGGGAATTCCGTTGAGTAGAACGCCCACCTGGTTTCCCCTTGCTCCCCGAAATGAAATATCTGCCTGCACCCCTCCGGGGCCTCGGGTCGAAAGGGACAGTGAAGGAAAGAAATCAAACAGGTCCGCCGCATTAAGAAGTGTGAACTCATCCATTACCGACTGGTCAATCGTTTCCGTTTTCTCCGCGCTGCCCGCTTTTGCCGTCACCACAACCTGTTCGTTTACCTTCGGATTTGCGGTCAGCAACAGCAGGGCAAGTATTAAGCCATGGCCCATTAAGCCCCTCCCGGTTTCGAAATCACTATGAAGCCCGGGAAGCCGAATACATTTGAATCAACTCCCGCGCAACAGACGCGATTATAAAGCATGGACGTTGAAGGGTAAAGAAAAGTAGGGAATTCGGATCAGAATTCTGCATTCTGCTTGAAATAACAGGCCATTTCAGGAGAAGGAGGATTCTTTATCTCATGATTTTTGACCCAGTTCACGAGGCTTGTCCCCATGTCCGAAAACTGACGCCAGGTAATAGCCGGAACTGCGTCTGCAGCCTTTCGACCGATTCCCATGCTCATGAGAGGAGTGCCATCATCCTGTTTCAGGGAAATGGTCGCCACAATCAATGGCCGGTTCTGGTCTCCGTAGCACATAGCAAAAAAGCGGGAAAAAGCGTTCAGATATGCTTCCCTGGATTGGTTGTCATAAAGAATGGATGCATGTACACGGAAAGCCTTCTGTTGATTGACATATTTAACTTCAAGGGAGTAGCGACTTCCCTTTAACGCATTCACCAGGGAAGCGTAGAGCAGGCTAGACGGAGTCTGGCCCGGCGTGACGGAAGAAGCCGGCGGTGGTGGCGGAGCAGAAGCCTCACGGTGGGACCCGGGAGAATTCCCCTTCGCATCCGAAACCTTGCCGGAATCTACGGTAAACTGGGGTGAAGAAATCGATTTTGCCGTATTGGAGTGGGATTTATTCCTGAGCAACACGAATGCTATTACCAGAATGATGATGCCGATTACGATCCAGAGGCCTTTTTCAGTTCTGGAAGGCCCCAACTTCTCGTGAACAACCGGATCACCACAGCTCGGGCAGAAACGTGTATGTTCATCGGGGACACGGGCACCGCACTTTTTACAGTACATTCTTGTTCTCCATTCTCTCCGCGTGGGAAGAGATAAAGGGTAAAGAAAAATGCATATCTTCTCTCTTCTTCACAATAATCCACACGCAGACAGCCAGATATGCCATCCAGTAAAAAACGGACACAAGCTGGAACAACCCCCCGATCAGGGGCAGTTCAGTGAATATTCGAAAAAGAAAGAAGATGAGGGCAGTGACGACAAAATAAATTGTTCCTTCCCGTACAATTGCCTGGCGCGCCGCCGCCAGATTCCCGTAAACCGGCCACAGGAGCAGCACCATCGGCCCTGAAAAGCAGAGAATCAGGAACTGCATCTGCCAGTTGTTTGCCCGGTTCATATTCATCTCATTTGACATCGTATTGACAGTATAAACCACATTTACTTTTTTTGCAAAATAGAATCAATCCGCTAACTGAATGATTCAACGGGAACGTGACTATTGTTTGGCCCATTTCTCAGCGGCTTTCCGGTACCCGTTCACTCTACAGAAACAGACGGTGAATCATGACAATATTTCCGCATTTGTGCAGGCCAATTCGCGCCGATTGTCCACTGTTCTGATAAAATTCGAGAGTAAAAGCCAAGCCCTGCAAGGGATTCAGTTCCTTCCATCCCCAACACAGGGAAATCCCGAATAGCAGCTTGATGCATCCTTCTTAACTCGCACAGTTTCAAGTTTGCTCTCCCAAGCCCGGTCCGTGGAAGCTCTTGCGCCTGATTGAAATCCGCTGCATATTTGCCATTGTTATCCCATATTCCACTTCAAATTTGTTTGTCTCTTCACGGGAAGTGAAGTACCATAACTATGGACTGACGCAATAAATGAGGTAGATACATGAACAAGCCGGAACACAGAATTTCTGATTTTCCCGTTTCATTTCGACGGATCTGGAAAAACAGTGTGATTCTGGCTCTTCTTTTTTCGCTGATTGAAACGATCTTCCGGCTGCAAAGTCCGGTTTTCGCAAGTTCGACTTCAGATTTCATCCAACTGGCCCTGCTGTTCGCATGCGGTGCTTTTATCTGGACACTGCTGCAATTGCCTGTTGTTGCCCTGATTTTTTGCAGAAAGAAAATTCAAAAGCAGCGTTTCGGACTCCTTCTGACTGCTGTAGCCGGATTCTATCTCTACCTGCTTTTCCTGGTCATTGCATCAAGCTGGTGTTTTTATATTTACAGGGGAATTTTCCTTACTGCAGGAGTGATTTCATTTGCCCTGAGCAATTCGGCAGCGCTGCAGTTGCATTTCATGCAGACCGGTATGTCCTTTTTTCTCCTGTTGAACGGCGTTTCCGCTATCCTGGCTATTGCGGTTCTGATTGTTTTGTCCGCTGGATTCTCATTTTCCGGAAAAACAGGAGGGTCAATCACGATCCTGGCTGTGGTTGAGTTGCTGGTAACTTTTACGTGTCTCTTGACGTTCAGCCATTCTTCGTTGTGGGGGAACAGCCATCCCGCCCTTGCATACTGGTATCAACCGGAAGTGTTCAAATCCGCCGAGGTGCAGATTTCAGCGTTGAAGGCGGAATTAAAACCTAAAACCCGTTCCGTTATCTACAGTCCCGCCATGATTCAAACTGGTCACCCCGTTTTTGTATTTATGCTGGAATCCATGCGCAGGGATCTGATCAACGTGACCCCCTGCCCGATTCCCTACATGAAGTCCTTGATTAAGGAGAGCATTTTCTTTGACAAGGCCTATGCCACCGCATCCCATTCCAATTATGCCGATCTCAGTGTCTGGTATTCCCAGTATCCGCTCAGGGGTGGTAAATCAAACCATTACAGGCTCTCCGATCCATGGCGGGGCACATCCATTTTTGAAGTCTTCCATCGGCTTGGATACAAAACCGCGTATATCTCTTCCCAGAACGAAAAATGGGGAACCATGGGTAACTGGTTGAAAATTCAGGCTCTGGATTACTATTTTGATTCCGAACAGTACAAGGGAAATACATGGGTGAACGAGGAGGATGAAGCCGGGCTCGTCGCACTGATCAAGCAAAGGGTCGCAACTGCGGGGAAGGTGGAGGATTCCGCAACCCTGACCATTGGAAAAGACTGGATTTCCGCACAGCCGGATCCCACTCGGATTTTCGTAGGGTTTAATCTTCAGAACACCCATTTCAGCTACGTGATCCCCCGTGGAGGAGAAGAGCCATATCAACCAAGCAATCTGGATTTCCCGGCCATCTACGGTGTCTGGCCGAAAAATCGGGTTTCGGTCGTGGAAAACCGATATTCCAATGCCTTTTTTAACCTGGACAAAATGATCCGAAACTTCGCAGATTTTTTGAAAGAGAAAGGAATCTGGGATAACTGCTATTTCATCATCCTTGGGGACAGCGGTGAAGCCTTTTATGAACACGGCTTCGCCAATCACTCCGGTCCCATGTATGATGAAGAAATGCGCACATTCTGTCTCATTAAACCTCCGAAGGGGACTGCATCCGCAACTACGGTTTCACAACCGATCAGCCACATCGACATTTTCCCCGCTCTGCTTTACATGATGAAAGTGCCCGCTCCCAATTCATTTCAAGGGATTTCCCCCCTTTCGGGAAACCGACGGGTCGTCTATATGGACAGTAATGCCCTGATTCAGCAGGACGGTATTATTAAGTGGCCCTGGAAGCTGTTGCTCACCTGGTATCCCCATGGGATTGAGCTTTTCAACCTGGAAAAAGATCCCCTTGAACGACACAATCTGTACTGGAACGATCAGAAAATGGCGAATACGCTTCATCATCAACTGACGAGGTGGCGGAGTCGACAGCTCACTTATTACAATTCACCTGAACTGTACGAGAACTACTGGCCACCGAAAAGTTGCGAGTGAAAGTGCGTGTGCGAGGAGGAAAGAAGTGTTCTGTGCGCCTGCGGCGCCTGTGTTCAGTGTTCTGCAAGAAAGGAAAAGAACTGATACGCATGGATACTGACTGTGACAGGTCCCGTTTCCCTGCCTTTTCTGTCAGAACACAGGAGACTTCTCTATTTGCTTAACCTTGTCTTTTACTCAACCTTAAACTTTTCTTCCCTGACCGGATTCGTGGTAATCCTCTTCGATGTTCACGGCCCAGATGTTTTCCTTGTCTTTGCGGTCGGCCACAATATTATCCACTGCTGTCATGGCGGCGAGCATGGAATGATCCTGGTTGTTGTAGCGATGCATGCCGTTACGTCCCACCAGAAACAGGTTCTCAAATGGATCCAGGAATCCCCGCAGCTGGTCAAACTGCCCATAACTGCCGAAATAGGCCGGATATGCCTTTGGCATCCTGACAACAACCCCATCCACGTAAGCGTCCGCTGATGCCATACCGATCTTTGCAAGTTCCAGCCGGCCCAACCGAATCAGTTCATCATCTGTCATCTTCCACAGCATGTCGCCTTCATTGCAGAAATATTCCAGCCCCAGCCAGGCGAATTCAGGATTTCGAACCATGAAGGGACTCCAGTTGTTGAAAATCTGCACGCGGCCCAGCAGGACATCCGGATCCTGTACATAAATCCAGTTGTCTGAAATCAACCCGCCCTTCCTGTCCTGAACCTGCATGTCTTTCAGGAGCAGGCCGACTGTGATGAAATCCCGGTATACCAGCCCCTCACTGATTTTCAGTATGGATTCGGGAACGATATTACCCATGGACCGGATCAGATCCTGCACCGGCATGGTGGAGAACACATAGTCTGCATCGAATTCTCTTACCACTCCCGACAATGGGCTGACAGCCGCCACACCCCGGATTCGATTCCCCTCTGACAGCAGGCGGGTTGCGCGGTAACCGGTCCGGATTTCGCCTCCCATCTCGCGAATCTTGTCCGCAACCGTTTCCCACATCTGTCCCGGCCCCAGCCTGGGATATAGAAACTGTTCAATCAGGGACGTTTCCGTCCCTTTCTGGGCAAAATCCGTCTTTCGTCTGAACAGACCCATTCCTGTGTGGAGTACGGCCCTTCCAATCGATAATCCCTTAATCCGCTGGGCGCCCCACTCAGCGCTGTTTTCGCGGCAGGGGACTCCCCATACCTTCTCCGTGTACGAATGGAAAAAGGTCTCATAGAGTTCCCGGCCAAAACGGTTGATAAAGAATTCCTCCAGGTTGGTTTCCGGCCGGATGGGGGAAACCACACTTTTCAGGTAACTGAACGCGATTGTGGCCATTCGGCGAATGCCGAGATTAAAGGCCGTGCGGAAATTCAAGCGGATTGGATAATCAAAGAATTTTCTATGGAAATAAATCCTCGACTTGCGTTTTCTCACCAGCATCACCCGCTCCTCGGGGCTGGCGGAGATGCCGGAATCGGGGTCGTATGCCTCAGCTGTGAGTAATTTCTGTTTATTCTGATAGTGAATCGCAAAGGAGCCGGAAGCGGCTTCTTCAAGCGGGAGGATCTGAAGCCACCAGTCCATGACACGATCCGATTTGGAAAAGAAACGGTGCCCGCCGATATCAATCCGGTTCCCCTTGTAATTTAAAGTGGCGGAAATTCCACCGAGTTCATCGCTCTGCTCAATGACCAGCGGGTGAATATCTGTATGTCGCAACAATTCATACGCGGCGGTCAATCCAGCCGGCCCTGCTCCAATGATGATGGCCTGTTTTCTTTCCACGTTACTCTCCCTCCGTTGATGTCAGAACGATATCTTTCGGAGAAGAAAACAGGGCGAAGCGCCTTGCAGAAAAATTCCACAGAAAGATCAGTGGCGTAGCTGCCAGCTTGGACAAAAGATAATGCCAGCCCATCAGGCTGGTAAATGCCCACAGAAAAAGTTCATTGAATCCCAGTCCGGCAAGACCGATGAACGCGAATATGGAGAATTCCGCCATCCGATTCTCCATGGACCGGGTCTTGAATACCCAGAAAATACTGAGGGCATAATTGGTGGCCAGTCCGGTCAGAAAAGAGATCGCCGCGGAAAGCAGGTAGGGAATCCCGGCAGTTTCGGTTAATCCAAACAACAGTCCAAAATCCACAACATAGGCAAACCCGCCCACAATGGCGTATCGAAACAACTGGACATGAATCCTGTCTGTCTTTTCTTTCAGAACTGTGGAAATTAGGGAATTCATCTTCACCTCATGGCAGTCAACGAATCATAAATTTCAAGGGGTTGAAACGGCTCCGGCGGAAGAAAAAAAAGCCCGCCAACAGAGGCGGGCCTTTTTTTTACTTGCAATTGGCTTTGTTACTCTACAGCAACTGTTTGCTTGAATACGATGATGGGGCTGTGAGTTTCGTCTTCCGCAACTCCCACAACTGTAATGGTGCGGTTTGCGTCATTTCCAATCAGTTCAACAGTTCCCTGCGGACTGGTACCGGCATCACCCAGATTAGCCGCAGAATCACCACCGCCAGCCAGCATCATTAAAGCAGTCCCATCATACGGATTGATGATTCTGCCATAGTTGGTGTGAGTCGTGACAGCGGTACACAGGGCTGTGGGAACCGTGCCGCCGATGTCGGTCATAACGCCGTCGCCGGTGATGTCAGCAAACTGGTCCGCGTTATCGGTGGCATAAGAAGAAGCCAGCCAGTTCTGCAGTTCCTTTGCGATGTTGGCGCCATTTTCTTTTACCGCGCTTCTTTTGGACTTTGCCTGTGCTCCGAGGTAACCCGGAATCGCGATGGCAGCCAGAATACCGATGATCGCAACAACGATCAGCAACTCAATCAGTGTAAAACCCTTTTTGTTCATATCTTTCCTCCTTATGGAAAAATTCATAGGCGGGACTTCATGATGCCAGCTTCATGCCAGGATTGGCAACTCGTTTATTGACAGCGATTACGGTTTTGACTTATCTGCAACACTGACAAAAATTGTCATTCACTGACAATTTTTGTCACTCCTTCTGGGAGAAGAGTGGGAGTCTTGCGTGGGCGTGGGCGGCAGAAAGTGCGAGTGCGCGAAGGAAGGGATAAGGCTGAGGTTGAGCAGAAGGCAAGGTTAAGCAAAGATAAAGAAAGGGAATGGCCGATTCCCCTGTCTCTTCCGGTCAGAAAACAGAACACCTCTTTTCCCCCTACGGAATTTTGGTTGAAAACCCGGGCAGTAAGTTGTAAAATATACTAAGGAGTTAGAGATGCAAACGATTAAACATGACCGGGCTTTTGAATCCATGACAGAGAAGGCTAGCTGGTTTCAAACTCTCTCTGTTTCAGAAAGGTTGGATATGCTCGTTTTTCTTACAGACATAGGACTTGAACTGAACCCCAAAATGAAGGAATTCAAGGATGCTGAATCGACTACAGGCTGTGTTCTTGTCCTTACACCGGCATAATGTCCGCTATCTCGTGATTGGCGGTATTGCTGCCGTTGTGCACGGTGTTCCCCGTGCTACCTTTGACCTGGATATTCTTATAGATACCACTCTTGATAATGCTGAATTGCTGCTTGCTGCATTGCGGGATGCCGAATTGGGAACGGCCTTCCAGATTGAAGCGGATGAATTGCTTTCCAACGAAATTACAATATTTCAGGACCGTGTTCGGATTGATGTTCAGACCCGGACACCCGGATTGAATTTTGCGGATGCCTGGAAGAACAAAGAGACCATTCATTACCGTGATCATGCTTTCTACGTGGTTAGTCGGGAAGACCTGGTGAAGGCCAAAAGAGCCTCGGGCCGCAAAGTGGACCTGGAGGACGTATCACTGCTTGAGCTGAATCAGAATTCAAAACAGGAATAGTGCAAGAGGGGCCACATAGCGGAGCTGAAAGTGAGGGTGCGCGAGGGAAGGGATCGGGTTGAGGCTGAGGTTGAGCAGAATGCAAGGTTAAGCAAAGATAAAGACAGGGAATGGCCGATTCCCTGATTTTGTCCCATCTGCCGCCCACGCGAAACGCGAAACGCTTTCAGCGAGCTGGTAGAGGTAGGGGGTAAGAATAAGAAAAAATGCAACTACCGGTTCTTCCCGAATCCCATCACTCTTCACTCTTCACCTATCACTCATCACTTTTCACCCTTCACTTCCCATTTCTTTACTTAAACTTAAACTCAAACTTAAACTTGTCTGCTCTTCACCCTTGACGAAAGGGAGCCAGCCCGGTAAACTATCAAAGGGTGCAGGGTTGTAACGGGGGGGATGATGGAAAGCTCAGAACACGGGTTGGAATACATTCTGGTAATGACAACGGTCGGGTCAGAGGAACAGGCGCTGACAATCGCCAATGCCCTCGTATATAAGAAGATTGCGGCATGCGTTAACACGGTTCCCGCAATTCGTTCCGTCTACCGTTTCAAGGGCAGGGTATGGGACGATGAAGAATACCTGCTGATTATCAAATCTACCACCGTCCACTACGATGAAATTGAAAAGACCATCGCTGCGCTCCACAACTACGAGATTCCGGAAATTCTGTCTTTCCCTATGCAGAAGGGGAAACCGGAATTTTTCAATTGGATTCAGGAATCTGTTCGTTAATGCTTCTGTTTCTCATTCGCCACGGCGAAACCCTGCCCAACCTTCGCAGGGAATTCCAGGGAATCGGCAATTTCCCCCTTACAGACAGGGGCTTAACCCAGGCCAACCAGATTGCATCATTTTTCGATGACATTCCAGTGAATGCACTTTACACCAGCCCGATGATCCGGGCCATGGAGACGGCCATTCCGCTGGCACACGCAAAGGGACTGGCGCCCGTCTCGGTACCCGCTTTCCATGAAGTAGACTGCGGCAGATGGGAGGGGCGTTCATTTCTCAAAATCCTGGCAGATGAGGGAGAATTGCTTCGAAAATGGCTCACGGACGGAAAAACGCCCGCACCGGAAGGAGAATCCCTGGGGGATGTGTATGCGAGAACAAATGCCCCGTTGCATGAAATTGTTGACCGCCACCATCATTCATCGGATAATGTGGCGATTGTGGCACATGGCGCGGTTAATCGTACCATCATCTGCCACCTTCTCGGGATTTTGCCGGACCGGTCATTCTGTTTTGATCAGGAAAATGGCTGCATCAACCGGTTTGTCCTGGATGATCCGTATCCCCCGAAGCTCTCGATGCTGAACAGTACCATCCACCTGGGAGGTTGACATGCAGACCGTCAAAGATGATATTTCCCGGCGGGTCTTCCATTTTCTTACCGAAAAGGGCGTCCCTG
>PFTO01000104.1:13643-13913 GCA_002789615.1 Acidobacteria bacterium CG_4_9_14_3_um_filter_49_7
GAGAACAAGAGATCGAGGAATTTGTATATCTGTTGTATAGAATTTAGCAACTCATAATGATACTCAAATTGTGTCCCGAAAAAGGTAATAGCTACTTGTAAAATCAGACGACGATCAATTTAGAATCCATTCAGTAAAATATGGATAAGAATGCAAATAAAAGATTGGCTTGGCATATTTATGAGCGAATCCCCTTGCGTTTTAGTACATTGAACGCGTCCTGGAACTTATTCAATATAGCGTTGCGATTCAATTTGGAAGCAGCTGTCA
>PFTO01000093.1:0-13281 GCA_002789615.1 Acidobacteria bacterium CG_4_9_14_3_um_filter_49_7
TGGTTTCATTCGCCGCTTTTTCCGCTTCGGGAAAATCCCCTTCCCGGTATCCCAGATATTGAAAGCATTTCTGGAGATGCAGCGGAACCGGATAGTAAATGGCACAGCCAATGCCCAGTTCCCGGAGGTGGTCCACCAGCTTGTCCCGATCCTTCACCCGGAGGATGTACTGGTTGTAGATGTGGCGGTTTCCATTCACCGCCTTTGGGGTGGCCACAATCCCGTCACAGCTGGCATTTTCAAACGCCTCGTTGTAATACGCAGCATTTTTCTGCCGACCGGCGGTCCATCCATCCAGATATTTTAACTTGATTTCCAGTACCGCCGCCTGAAGGGCATCAAGTCTGGAGTTGAATCCCACTTCATCGTGGTGGTACCGGCTGGATTCGCCGTGCATCCTCAAAGACTTCAGCCGATTGGCAATTTTCTCATCATTTGTGGACAATGCACCGCCATCCCCGAAGGCGCCCAGATTCTTGCTGGGGAAAAAGGAAAAACACCCGATTCTTCCCATGTTTCCGGCCTTCTTTTTCAGGTTTCCGTCCATGGCGCCAATGGACTGAGCCGCGTCTTCAATGACGGGAATTCCATACTCATCCGCTATGGACAGGATTTGCTTCATGTCCGAAGTCTGACCGTAGAGATGCACTGGGAGGATGGCACCAATCCGACGCTTGGTTTTCCGGCTGTACACTTTCCCATTTCTTTTCTCTGCCGTTTCCGATAAGAATGCCCGAAGCTTTTCCGGATCCAGATTGTAGGTTACCGGATCAATATCCAGAAATACCGGAACAGCACAGATCCGGGCAATAGCTCCCGCCGTGGCAAAAAACGTGTAGGGTGTGGTCAGCACTTCGACATCACGGGTCACGTCCATCGCCATCAATGCCAGCACCAGCGCATCTGAACCACTGGCACAGCCAACCACATGGGAAGTACCACAATACTCAGCTGTTTTTTCCTCAAATGAAATAACATCGGGGCCGAGGATGAAGTACTGACGATCGCAGACGTCCTTTATTTTGGGTTCGATTTCATCCCTTAGCGCTCTGTATTGAATCTTCAAGTCCAGAAGGGGTACCTGCATGGTTCACCTCTCATAAAATAAGTCCTGACTACACTACTCTATTTTTGGTTCAGCTTCCAGAAAAAAGCACGAATTTTTCTAATTTTCCTGTACTGGCTCATTGCTTCACCCACATAGTCCGGAACGGCTTCAAAAGAAAAGTCGTCCCATACGTCAAGCCTGCCCGATTTGTCAAAGGAGCGGAACAAGCGCTCATAAATTCGTTTACGTTCCACTGGAGCCAACGGACCATTCAAGAGGCTGGCCCGGTCGAAATCCAACAGGAAAAATTCTCCTGCATCCGGCTCAAACAGGATGTTTTTGATATTGAGATCCGGATGGTAGAGCCCGGCATCAAAAAAACGTTCCAGAAGTCTCACAAGTGAAGTCAGATGATGGTCAGAAATGCTTTCCAACAGGACCAGGTCTTGAGCATTGTCGAGACGTAAAGTGGCAATGGCCTGACGGTACCCGATTGTCCTGCCCTCAGTCAATGCGAACACCGGTGTCACAACCGGTAATCCCATTTCTTTCAGAACGACCAGTAGCTTCAGCTCTTCAACCGCCCGGGATGCGCTACCAACGTAGCGTCCCCTGAATATATTGCGAAGCACCCCCCCATGATAAAACCAGCGCAGGAGGCAGTCCCTGCCCTGAAAGCGACCCTCCAGCAGCGGTTTTCGTCCAGCCAGTGTTGAAATGGTAGACTCTTTTAGAAAATGAAGAATTTCATCACATTGAATGCTGTGCCCGGGCGCGGGGAAAAACCGGAACTGATTACAGTTCAAAAAGTCTGTTGACATGGCTTCTCAACACTTCCAGATCGTCTTTAAGAATTGTGCGAAAGTCCAGTAAGAAACGGTCCTCATGTATCCGACCGACCACAGGGGGACTCAGTTTTCGAAAAGCATCAGCCAGTTTGTCTGGCCCAAGGAAGGGATGCGAGAGGGAAAGGGCCGCGCTTTTGATCCCCTGCTCCGGTGTCGTGCCACCACCGATTTTTGATTGTGACGGAACCACTTCACACCCTGAGCATGCCTTTTTCGAAAGTGTTTCACTGAACTCAAGGGTACGGGCAGTCACCTCCGCTTCCGACTCAAACAACATTTTCCAGGTAGGGATCTCCGCCAGCCGTCCAGTCAGATACAGGATCAATTGCTGTTCAAGGGCCGCGTAAACCAGTTTATCCACCCGAAGGGTCCGAAGGAGATGGTTTTCTCGAATCTTATCCATCAGATTTTTCCGACCGATGACAATCCCTGACTGCACCCCGCCGAACAGTTTGTCACCACTGAAAGAAATCAGATTGATACCACTCTTCACACTGTCAGAAACCTGCGGCTCGTCATGAATGCCCAGTTGTTTCAAATCATAGATATTTCCACTTCCCATGTCTTCGGCAAAAGGCACTTTATGTTTACCACAGATCACGGCGAGCTCGGATGCCGTAACCGACTCGGTGAATCCGCTGATCCGGTAATTGCTGGGGTGCACCTTCAGCACCAGTCCGGTGTTCGGGCCGATGGCATGTTCATAGTCTTGCAGGTGAGTTTTGTTGGTGGTACCGACCTCCACCAGCTTCGCACCCGCTTTCTTCATAATTTCGGGAATCCGGAATGAACCGCCGATTTCGACAAGCTCCCCACGGGAAACCACGACCTCTTTACCCGTGGCAAAGGTGTTGATCATCAACATCACTGCCGCAGCATTGTTGTTGACGACACAGGCACTCTCCACACCGAAGAATTTTGCCAGCAATCGTTCCGCGTGTACGTCCCGATGGCCCCGCCCACCCTTTTCAAGGTCATATTCCAGGCAGTTGTAATGGCCGCCGATCTCTTTCAGGTGGTCCAGAACCGCGTCCGGCAGAATCGCACGGCCCAGATTTGTGTGGATGATGACACCACTCCCATTGATCACCCGTCTCAGGGAAGGTTCCACTTCTTCCCTAAGTCGTTCAAAAACGCTGTCCATGAGAAACTGTTTTATGTTTTCCGGTGCATTGCCATCCTTAATTCTGCTCCTGAGACAATCCAATGCGGCCGTGAATCCCTCTTTTACAAGTTGGCGGCCAAAGTTCGATTCCAGTTGACCGGTTTCCGGCCATCCCAGTATTGTGTCCATCTTCGGGATGCCGCGAAACGTCTCATTCTTATTCATTTGAAAATATCCTGTCCCTTGTTGCCTGAAACTCATGTTTCCCGCAGGCCAGCATAAAGGTAAAGGGCGCGACTTCTTTCACGATCTCAAGCATCCGGTTGGCGATTGAACGAATGTCCCACTGGGCATGCTTATCTGCCCTGAGCCGCGCAAAATGGTACAACTCCCTGGCATTTATCTTGAACATTACCCTGCGCCGGTGTCCGTTTGTCAGGCAATAGACTGCTGCATCACTGTTTTCAGATTCCAGTTCACGGTACACTTCGTCTACATGATGCACCAGGTCCAGATATTTGCTTTCCACACAGGCTTCAAACATGGTGTCCGGAATTGTGACGCCCAGTGAAGGTTGATAATCCTGTGCGATCAGTGTTCCCATACGATGCCGTTTCAACTGCGCAAATGCGGTAGCGGAAAGGACAACCTCAAATGTAAAACTGGTATTTTCACATTCCCTTCTCACCGAATGGTAACTGTTCATGTCTCGAAACATCTCAACAAACAGCGCCCTTTTCCGGGCTTCCGGCATCTTCCTGATCTCCAGGGCCGCGTCGTCAAAGGCAACCGGACGAGATCGGAAAAGCAATGCAGTCAGGACTCCATCATCCGGGTCCGGGCTGTGGGATAACAACCGGACCGCGTCATTTCGGGAAACTGGATGGCCTCCCAACGAAGCAGGTGGCAGCCCGTCCGCGAACTTCGCCTGATTCAATTGATAAGAATCCGGTTTTGTGTACTTCACAAGAGATGGAACCAGGTTCCCACACCTGGCATACAGCTGTTGGCCCATTTCCCTTACTTCCACCAACGGGGCCGCCAGAAGTTTTTGAATCATGTTTTCCAGTGTACGAGCATTCACCGTCATCCCAAGCTGACCCCGAATGGCCAACGGAAGCGCGTACCTCGCGTCCTCTTTCGCTTTCAGGGATGCTTCCTTCGGGTCTTCTCTCTTCTCAATCAACGCTTTTTCAATTTCACCGTAGGCATGATGGTAAAACTCGTTCTGCTTCTGGACAATCTGGAGGAAAATATCATGAAAGGGTTCTTTTGAAAATTCTTCAGGAATCAGCCCGTCATCCTCAATTTTGATATAGCGTTGAGATTTTTCCGTGTAGGAGGCCAGACGAAAATGCTCCAGATATTCAATTGCCAGCCTTGAAACGCCAATCACGTCAACGTTGAAGCAGGCGTGTTCCGCCACCGAGGCATGACCCAGCCCAAACACGATCTGTTCGTTTGATTTTCTGGCCTTTTCCACCGCCACACGGGACTTCTCCCGCAGTTTGTTCACGTCCGCCGGGTTTCGGCTGATCCTGGCATAGGCTGCCGAAATCGTCTCCGGCGTCAGTGAATCCGTATCCACTGCCTCGCCCCGCTTCAATTTCTCAATCAAATCGCTGTCAATATTGTATCCGGCCAGTAGTATCTTCATGGTTTCCCATTATAAAGCAAAGGCCCGAATCCGCAAAACAGAAAGCGGATAGAAATACCGGAATCCATAAAAAACCGGGTAAAACTACCCGACAGATTAATAATTTATAAATTCAGATAACTATCTTCGTAAGCGAAAATGAATTGTCAGATTCATGACCACGTTTACGGGATTGCCGTAGATCGTGCCTTAAGTGAATTTAAGCTCTCGGACAGCTGCTTTTGCCGCCTCAGGGAAACCAAATCCTTTCAGTGTCCCTCCCACAGCCTCTACGTTAGAAACCGTACCATTCAGCTCTCGAACCATCCACATTTGATCAAGCGCTTGTCTTACTTATAATGTAGGTTAATTCTCATTTTTGTCAAATTATCCGCCACTTTTAGCTAAACCCACACTTCAATCAATACAGAACTGCTGAATATGTCAATTTTCTGGCGTCTGATGTTGCGGATTATAGTTTTCTGTGAACCGTCACTCTTCTTTCTTTGATTTCGAATTGGGCATCGGATACAATGAATTGAATTCTGGCTCAACCGGAGGTTGAATGTCACAGATCGTTGACGCAAAAGGGCTTGCCTGCCCACAGCCGGTGATTATGGCCAAAAAGGCATTGAGCGATATAACGGAGGGTGTGATCACTGTAATCGTGGACAGTGAGGCATCCAGAGAAAATGTGCGCCGATTCTCTGAATCCCAGGGATGCACGGTAACGGTGACAGAAAAGGACGGCGATTTTCACCTTGAAATCGCAAAAGGATACACCTGCACTGTTCCCGGACAAGCGGAAATTCCCACACATCCGACTGGAAAGAAACGGGTCATGTTCATCCAATCCGAGACCATCGGCCCGGACGAAGGACTGGGGAAGCAACTGATGAAGGCTTTTCTGGAAAACATGGTGGAACTGGAAGACCATGAGCTTCCCGAAAGAATGATTTTTGTCAACCGGGGTGTCTTTATTACCTGTTTATGGGACCAAACAATTGAAAAGCTGGGCCAATTGGAGAAGCGGGATGTGGGCATCTTTTCCTGCGGTGCCTGTCTGGATTATTTCAAGATTGCGGATAAGCTGAAAATCGGAAAGGTAGGCAATGCCTTCGATACGGTTCAAACCCTTATTCAGTATGACAACGTCATTACACTGGGATGATAATGGACAAAAAGCGAAAATTGACTGAGTTTGTAAAAGCCGCGGGGTGAGCGGGCAAGTTAGCCCCGGGGGACCTGGGGGAATTGCTCCGCAATATTTCGTTCAATGATGGCAACCCTGACCTGATCGTCGGTCTGGAGCACAGTGAGGATGCCGGTGTGTTCCGATTGAATGACGGTACATTCCTGGTTCAAACGGCTGATTTTATTACCCCGGTTGTGGATGATCCTTTCATGTATGGCAGAATTGCGGCGGCAAATTCATTGAGCGACATCTATGCAATGGGTGGACAAGCCATCTGCTGCCTGAACCTTGTCTGCTATGACAGTTGCAACATTAAAAGTCATGAACTCCGCAACATTCTCCTGGGCGCTCTGGACGCGGTCAGGGAAGCCGGCGCAGTGATTCTCGGCGGTCACACTGTTGATGACCGGGAAATGAAATTTGGCCTCTCAGTAACCGGCATAGTGGAAGAGAGGAGCATCACCCGAAACAATAGCGCCAGGCCTGGAGACCTGCTGATCCTGACCAAGCCCCTTGGTATGGGCATTCTCACCACTGCCAACAAGGTGGACATGGCATCGGAAAAGTCCATGGAAACCGCCACAGCCATCATGGCTATGCTCAACAGGGGCGCGGCTGAGGCCATGAACGAGGTTGGCGTACATTCCGCCACCGATATTACCGGGTTCGGTTTGATTGGCCATGCGCTGGAAATGGCCCGGGCTTCCAATGTTTCTTTCCGACTCAGCACCGATACCATTCCCTTTCTTTCGGAAGCGGTGGATCTCGCCGGTATGGGTCTGATTCCGGCGGGCTCCTACGCCAATCGTCAATTCGCAGAGGAAAGCGTTTTATTTGAAGCTAACATTACGGATGATAAGAAGATGATCTATTTCGATGCCCAGACGTCTGGTGGTCTTTTCATCTCGGTATCAACGGATAAGGCAACGAGACTTCTGGAAAAAATTAGAAAAAGCGGAGCCAGCCAAGCGGAAATAATCGGCAAGGTGACAGATCTTCAGGAAAAATATATTATTTTTGCATAAGGCCGTATATTGCATCCTGGATTTCTCCCGAATTGTCTGCCACTGCATCCGGATTTTCCGCCCGCATCAACTCAGCATCCACAAAACCATATGTAACGCCAATTGTATGAATACCGGCCGCTTTTCCGGCGCGAATATCATTGGGACTGTCTCCAATAATGACCACGTCTTCCGCTTCCCTGCCCCATTTCTTCACTATCTCCCTCACCGGCAACGGGGATGGCTTTTTTTCATGAAAACTGTCACCACCATAAACAAAACTGAGTACATCTCTCAATGCCGGAAAGCTCTGCACCACTGTCCGGCTCAGTTTCTCCCGCTTGTTGGACAGGACCCCCATCCGGAAACCTTCTTCTTTCAATACTGCCAGTAACGGCGCCATTCCCGGGAAAAGACGAGTTCTGTCTACGAGGTGCGCCTTGTAATAGACCAGAAAAAGGGCCAATGCCTCTTTCCGTACAGTTTCTTTCACCGGGAAGGCTCGTTCAATCAGCACTTGAACGCCATCGCCCACAAATGAGCGTACATTTCCCAATGAAAAGCTCAAGAAACCCAATTCCCCCGCAGTATGGTTCAATGATGCAGCAATATCCGCCAGAGAATCAACCAACGTGCCGTCCAGATCAAGTATGATCAGTCCTTTCGACCTTTTCAAGAAAATCCCTTATCTTTTTAATGCAGACAGCTTTAATCACCTTGGCGTCGCTGTTCTGGTCATCTACTTTGAGGATGCTCTCGCACAATTCACAGGCGTGCATGTGATGTTCGTTGTCCATTGCTTCCTGCGCTTCCGAAAGCCGGTCATGGATCCAGCGAAGCTTGTGTTTCTCTTCTTCTTTCTTTAGTTCCTGGTATTTTTTTGCGTGCGCAAGGATCTTTTCAGCTTTCTGATGGGCATTGTCCCGTTTCAGCACCAACTCTGCAGCACGGATCGCATCCTCAAACCGGTCTTCCTTCAAGGCAAGCTGGGCTTTGTCAAGTTGCTCCCGAATCTCTTCTTTAATCAGTTCAATTTTCTTCAATTGCACTTTCACGTCCTGAATCTGAGATGTAATTGTTTTGTCAATGATGTTCCGGCTTCGAATTCGTTTCTTCTTTTCAAACTCAAGAAGCTGTTCCACGTTGGTCCTCAGTTCCTTCACGGTCTGATAACGGCGGTCTCTTTCCTTCTCCAGCGCATGCTGAATGAGGAAATTGATGGACTTATCCACTCCCTTGATTTCGCCCGGACGGGTATTAATGATGCTTCCCATGACCTGGGTAATTGTGTCTCCGGCAAATGGTTTCTGATAAGAGAAGAGTTCATACATGATGGCACCGATGGAGAACAGGTCCGCACGCTCATCAATAGTCTCCCCCATAAGCTGCTCAGGTGCCATGTATGCCACGGTGCCGAGAATTACACCGGATTTGGTCATCTTGGAAGTAGCGAGCTTCGCCACACCAAAGTCCAGGATTTTTATCAATCCGTCTTCCCGGAGAAAAATATTGGCCGGTTTCAGGTCCCGATGAATGACACCCTTTTCATGGGCAAAAATCACACCGTTGCACGTCTGCCGGATAATCTCCAGTTTTGTCATGGTTGCCAGCTCCTGATGGTCATCAATTAACTGGTCCAGACTGGTTCCTTCCAGATACTCCATCACAATGTAACAGGTGGCGCCAAATTCATTCAACTCGTACACACTTACAATATTTGTGTGATTCAATGTGCCAAGAGTTTTTCCTTCCCGATAAAATCGCTCTTTCAGATCCGGATTGGAGGAAAGGCCAAGGTTCATCGTTTTCAATGCCACGTACCGGTTTAAGACCGTGTCCCGACATTTATAGACCACGCCCATAGACCCCTGCCCAAGCACATCCTGAATTTCATACCGTCCAATCCTTCTTTGTGACATATCTTCATTCTATCGCGAATCAGTGCTGTTTGGAAAGGCTGAAATCACATTTTCAGAGAAATATATGAGACTCAACGTGTTCTTGCTAAAGGTTGCGGATTGTGCTAACTTATTTTTCACCTGGAGGATGAGGTATGAGAACCCTATACTTACTTTTTTTTGTTTTGCTTACATCAGTTTCGTGTGGCAATGGGACCTCGCTCGAACAGTTTGATGGTTTTCGTTTCGGCGAAACACGGCAGCAAGTCATTGAAACGGCCAAAAAGAACGATATCGCCATGAATATCCGATTTCTCAGCTACTGGCAACGGTACGGTGAAACGCCGGTTCACATTCGATTCGTATTTCACAAGAAAACCGGTAAACTTTATGCCTTCGACATCAAGGGGCTTCCATGCAAAAAACCGGAAGACGCTCGAAATACCATGTTCGAACTCAAGGCGTATTTTGAAGGAATATTCGGCCCCGCGTCTGCATCAGTAATCAGCCATCCCAATTTTGACGTTGTGAACTACAAATGGACGTTCAAAAACGCGACTGTTTACCTCGGAACCACGATTGTCCAATTTCAGACTATCCCCAGAATGTTAGTGATTGAAAATCAGGATTAGGAGAAATTATGAAACCAAAACAGGAACTGCTTCCCAGAGAGATTGTTGCGCAACTTGACAAATACATTATTGGCCAGGATCAGGCTAAGAAAGCGGTGGCCATCGCTTTGAGAAACCGGGTTCGAAGGCAAAAGCTTCCAAGGGAGCTTGCAGAAGATATTACCCCGAAAAACATCATCATGATTGGGGCAACGGGTGTCGGGAAAACAGAGATTGCCCGTCGACTTGCAAGGCTTGCCGGTGCCCCCTTTGTGAAAGTGGAAGCCTCCAAATTTACGGAAATTGGTTACGTCGGACGGGATGTGGAATCGATGATCCGGGATCTGGTTCGTAACTCCCTCCAGATGGTCAAAGAAAAACAAACAAAAGAAGTAATGAAAAAAGCCCGTGCAAAAGCGGTGGACAGGGTGGTCGACCACCTTTTCCCGTTGCCGAAGCTCACCGCCGATGATGCCGATAATGAACATCTCGCCCGCATCACCGCCCGCCGTGAAGACGCCCGAAAAGAAATCCGTGCAGGAGGGATGGGAGATCGCAAAATCATCATCGAAATTGCACCCCAGCCCAAGATGCCCTTTCTTCTGGACGTCATGACAGATCCATCCAATATGGAAGATTTTGCCTCTTCCCTGAAAGACAGCCTTTCGGACATGATGGCTCCACCTCAGTCAAAAACGAGGGAACTCACGGTCGCAGAAGCATTGGAATTGTTTTCCCAGGCAGAAGCTGAAAATTTGCTGGACATGGATAAAATCAAGGAAGAGGCCCTGGATCTTGCGGCAAACTCCGGCATCATTTTCCTGGACGAACTGGACAAGATTGCCGGATCAGACAGCAGAAAAGGCCCGGACGTAAGCCGTGAAGGGGTCCAGCGGGATCTTCTCCCCATCATTGAGGGCTCAACGGTTTCCACAAAACAGGGTGTAATTCGTACAGACCATATCCTCTTTATTGCTGCGGGTGCCTTCCACACCAGTCGACCTTCTGACCTGATTCCCGAGTTACAGGGACGATTTCCCATTCGGGTAGAGCTGAATTCTCTCACAGAAGAAGACCTTTCAAAAATTCTGACTCAGCCCCGAAACTCGCTTACCCGCCAATATATAGCCATGATGGAAACGGAAAACGTCAGCCTCACCTTTGCCGATGACTCGATTCAGGCAATTGCTGAACAGGCACATCGTGCCAATGAAACCGTAGAGAACATCGGGGCAAGACGCCTGCACACAATAATGGAAAAAATACTGGAAGATATTCTTTTCAAGGGCCCCGAGCTCAGCGGAACAACCGTTGTGATAGATCGCACCTATGTAACAAACGCAATGGGAGATGTTCTGGCCAAAGAAGATGCGGGGAAATACATCCTGTAAGGAGAACGCTTTGAAAAAAAAGAATGTCCTCCTTATTCACACCGGGGGAACCCTGGGCATGGTGGAAGGCAAACCTGACAACCACCTTAAACCGGCCCATATACACGAAAGTGTACTGAAATTCGTTCCGGAACTTTGTGAACTGGCTCACCTGGAAAGTGCATTCGCATGCAATATTGACAGCGCCAATCTCGACATTCCGGACATGAATACTGTTCTTTCAACCATTCGCAGTAACTATGAACATTTCGACGGATTTGTGATTATCCACGGAACGGACACAATGGCCTATCATGCTTCCGCCCTGTCTTTCATGGTGGAGAATAATACCAAGCCCATCATCTTTACAGGTTCACAAAAACCCCTTCGCCATATTCGAACTGATGCCAGGCTTAACCTGGTAAATTCGGTGGAATTCGCCACTATGTCAATACCGGAAGTATGCATTTGCTTCAATTCCACCCTTTTCAGGGGAAACCGGACACGGAAAGTGAGTATTGGCCAATTTGAGGCTTTTCGCTCTCCCAACTACCCGGTTCTGGGCTCAGTGGGCGTGGATATCCACTTGAACAGGAAACATCTCGCCGATTGCTCTCTCGAGAAGACCACCTTTCATGAATTGGGCCATTCCAGAATCGGCGTGATCAAACTTTACCCCGGTTTTGATGCCTCAGCCTGGATCCCCTGCATGCTTAAATCAGGGGTACGGGCCGTTGTTGTTGAAGCTTATGCCGCTGGAAATGTACCCATCTTAACTCATTCCATCATCCCTTCAATTTCTGCCCTGACAGAAGCTGATGTGCCCGTTTTCATTGTGTCCCAGGCTCTTGAAGGTAGCGTGGACCTTGATTTGTATGAGTGCGGTCAGAAGGCAAAACAAGCCGGAGCCATTGGTTGCAGAGATATGACATTTGAAGCCGTCATCACAAAACTCTATTATCTTTTCTCAAAATTCAGGGAAATTAAAAGTACAAAACTTGTTGAAGAAATGCTTGTGAATTTTTCTGGCGAAATTTCTTGATTTTTTACTTGTATTTACTGACAGAAACACGTATATTTATATCAAGCAAAACTTTCTGGGAGGGTTTTATGATTAAAAACGATATCGTAAAACGGGTTTATGAGAATGTAGGCGTTTCCAAGCCGGAAGCCCAGCAGGCTGTTGACCTTATCATCCATTCCGTCAAAAATGCGGTTGTAAATGAGGAACGGGTGGAGTTCAGGGGCTTCGGCATTTTCGAGATCCGGCCTAAAAAACTCGGCGTGGGCAGAAACCCAAAAACCGGTGATGTAATCAAGATTAAGGCTGGCAAGGCCATCCGTTTCAAACCGGGAAAACAGCTCAGAAATATTTAAAGGTTCAACTCTGGCTGAAGTTGCCCCACATTTTCTTCAGACGGTTGTAAAAACTGGATAGTGGAAATCCGACCACATTCAGATAGTTACCATTGATCCGTTCTATAAACATTGAAGCGTGACCTTGAATGGCATACGCCCCCGCCTTTTCAAAGGCTTCGTTTGTGTTGATATACCAATGAATTTCTTCAGCATTCATCTTTCTAAATGCAACTTCAGTAGTTTCATAAAAGGAAAAGTTGAATAAGGAACTGAAACATGAAACTCCTGTTATCACAGTATGGCTACGGCCGGAAAGTTGCTGCAACATTTCTACTGCAAGATCATGAGAACCCGGCTTCCCCATAATGTTCCCATCGCAAACAACCACGGTATCCGCACCGATGACCAGTGAACTCGGATTCTTCTCAAACACCTGTACGGCTTTTCTACTGGCCAGCTCTATCGTCAGTTCGGCCGGGTCCAGGTCGAACCCGTCCTCGGGCACTGAAGAAGGAACCACACGAAACTTATGGAAAAGGAGCGAAAGTATTTCTTTTCGGCGCGGTGAGGCAGAGGCAAGAACGATATCTACGCCATTTTCATCAAACAACTTCATTTACTGGTTAAACCCGACCTTTTTTTCCTGGTTTTTCGCGGACGGGATTGCACCGAACTGTTTTTCGTAATTCTCAATATTCTTCTCCACTGCATTGAGGAAATTCTTTGCCTGCATTGGAGTCATGATAATCCGGCTCATCACCCTCGCTTTGCCGGGAGGGGGTACCATCCGTGTGAAATCAATTATGAATTCGGCCTGGTTGTACATGATGTTCCCGCTGTTTACGTAGTTGCCTTCCGCAACCTTGTCATCAATCAGTAATTCCATTCTTTTCTCATTTGCCATCTCTTTCCTCCACACTTACTTCATTTTTTTATTGTAACATAGGAGTAGAAGTGGGCGTGGCAACGGGCGATAGAAAAGAACAGAAAACCAGCCATTTCTTACCTGTTTCCCCATTTCTCAGTCTCCTCCAAATCCCATCCGACACTCAACCTTCCCCTTTACTCAACCTTGATTCCGTGCCTGACTTCAAGCGTCGGATGTTGTCACGATGTGTGATGAGAATCATAACCAGAAACAGTCCTGTAACGGCAACCGGCATCCATGGATCACCCAGAAACATCATTTGCGCCATAGCTGTCAGGA
>PFTO01000093.1:13332-13504 GCA_002789615.1 Acidobacteria bacterium CG_4_9_14_3_um_filter_49_7
ACAAAATAAAGACAAACAAAATCAGCGCCACAAAGAAAGCCAATGGGTCAACAAGCGAAAGCACACCCGCCGCAGTGCTGATACCCTTCCCTCCTGAAAAACCTCCCAGCACAGGATAAATATGGCCCACCATAACAAAGAATCCAGCCACAATCATCCATGGAACAGGAAG
>PFTO01000176.1 GCA_002789615.1 Acidobacteria bacterium CG_4_9_14_3_um_filter_49_7
AAAACCATGGAATTGACCAGTGCACAGCTTCAACCCTTTCTGACGCCCACGCGTAACGCCCACTTTCCCAACGGAAGATAAAGGTGTGAACTTAGTCATTCACTCTTTTTGCCCGGGTTTTGGTTTATAAGGCCACTACCTACTTATCGGAAAAAAGCGGAATTTTATACCGTGTATATTGCACTTGTAGCCCAGATCCTTTGCCCTTTTTTATATATTCCATCGCTATAAAGTTCCTGGACCCTACAAACACCGCGTCAAATGCATTTATTGCAGAAAATCCTTCGCTACAACCTGCAATGAGAGGGTTAAAGGTTTGGGTTGTTCCCTTCGATGGGTCCTGTATGTCAACCACGTAGTAGCTCTCCACTCTTCTTCCATTTATCTGAATCGCCTTATGCACAGGTTCAACCAAAGCGATTTTTCCATCCATCTCGAACGCACACATATAATTTGCTACGTTACGGTTGGGCAAAGTCTTTGCCATCTTCTCAGACAAGTATATATTTTCGTACTGCCAATTGCCCGTGGATAAGTCAACCAAAATATACTGACCCCAGAGCCCTGATCCCACAAACAGTGATTTATTCCCAATCCATTCAAAATGGGAAGGGACAACGACCTCTTTCGGAGTGACCTCTTTGTTGGCAATGTGATTCCGCCAGTCCCTGATGATAGCAACATCCCGCACTACAGTGAGTTCATTATCTTCACCTATGTTATATTCAGTTACTACAATGTAACCATTCCTGCTGATTCCCGCCGCCAACACTCTGTCCTCTGAGATCTTAAAATTTATTTGATATGGCCGTATGCCACGAAGAGCTCCGGCATAGCCCCCATCTGAATCAAACACCTGGATACGCGCAGCCATATCGCGCACATATACGAATCCATCACCACAGGAGACTTCGTTTACTATGGACTGTATCCGCCCTGGAGCTTGACCGCATTCGCCCAGGATTCTGAAGCTACCTTCCATATTAAGGGTTATCTCACCATAACTACACCTGAACGCTGTTTCTGGAATTGTGCCGGTGACAATGTTCTTCCGGCTGTCATACACCATCCCCCTCATTGGAATGGTGTCTTCCCCTTCCAATATCCGCTGACAAGCCCCAACTCCAACTGCTTTTGACAGCGGCTTGATGACGGTGTGAGGTATATCTGGAGAATTGCTATCACAGCCCCACATCCACAGAGTTAGAACAAAGAAAATACAAAGAGTGTTCTTAGGTTTCATGTACCTTGAATGTGTCATTTTTATGTTTCAGATCCTCTTTCCACTTGTCCCACGCTAACAGCCGCAGAAAGAGCCGTAACTTGTTATAGTCAGCCCATCAAAAGCCACACAGTAACAGGCAAACCCAATTGCGGGACAGCCATCCTAACATTGGCCTTGGGACCATGTATGTTCAGTACACACGCCATCTTCCATATAGCAATGATCCGTAATACTACTGCTCTCCACATACTTGGCCATTCCAAGTCCGGAAAAAAAAGCAATAAATGCGATTGAAACTAATAATTTTTTCACCTAAATCCCCCTATCTCAATTCATTTTCAGATCAACTGATCCTGCGATAAATTTAACACCGAATTCACTTGTTGCCAACCACCAATTTTGTGATATTTTTCGGTCAACCGTCAAAATATAACCACTTTATTTTTCTTTAAGAAACGATCTTTGCGAGTATGTCAAGTGGCATTTTTGTGATATTTATGTTGCCAAATTCTGACAATTGAACAGTATTAACAAAACCTTCGCCCGACGCAGTCAATAACGCTCCGGATGAAGAACATGTCCAGCTCTCATACCAAAGTGTTGACGAAAAACCTTTCGAAACTGGACCACGCTTCGATAGCCAACAAGTTCTGCTACCTGTTGAACCGTGTGCTTATCTTCTTTGTCACTCAGCATGGCAAAGGCCCGACTCATGCGCTCCGACAGGATAGCCCGGTGAAGCGTCCGGTCAAATTTCTGATGATAACAGCGGGAAAGGTGGTTCCGCGTTACCTCAAATCTATCCGCGAGAAAATCCGCGTTCAAGGTTCGCAACTCATCTGTAGGACAGTTTTTCAAATAAATTCTCACCTGGACTGCCAATTCAAATGATTTCTCAGTCTCAGTCTCAGTCTCAGTCTCAGTCTCAGTCTCAGTCTCAGTCTCAGTCTCAGTCTCAGTCTCAGTCAAACATGATAGAACGATATCCCGGAATCTTGAGCATTTTTCGGCTGCCGTTTTTGATCGCGCTACGGCTTCAATGATGCGTTTATAATGGCGGTCAAAGTCTGATTCAGGAAGATCCAGCGTCTGAAGCAGTTTATACCCAAGGCGGGATAGACTGGAAGTAACATCAGGAAGACGATGCTCGACAGGTTCAGAAATACGCTCCAGAATGACTGCCAGCTCAGATTGAAACGCCTCCAGACCATGCTCCCGGTAAATGGAGACCAGATGACCGGCCACGGTTCCACCCGTGTAATATCAGATCCACTCATAGGTCAGTATCCAGCTCAAATTCCACGAATAACTCCATTTACCTCCACGTACT
>PFTO01000168.1 GCA_002789615.1 Acidobacteria bacterium CG_4_9_14_3_um_filter_49_7
CCCGATTGCCATGGAAAAGGGTCTTCGTTTCGCCATTCGCGAGGGTGGACGAACCGTTGGCGCCGGTAGCGTTACAGAGATAATTGAGTAAGTGAGGAACCATGAAAAGCAGTAAGATCAGAATTCGACTGAAAGCATACGATTACCGGGTTCTGGACCAGTCTACATCTGAGATTGTGGATACGGCAAAACGGACCGGGGCCAATGTAGCAGGGCCGGTTCCCCTGCCTACAGACATTTCCCGGTTTACGGTAAACCGCTCCCCCCATGTGAACAAGAAATCCAGGGAACAGTTTGAGATTCGGGTTCACAAGCGGCTGATTGACATTCATGACCCGAACGAGCATACAATTGAAGCACTGATGAAGCTGGAACTTCCGGCTGGAGTCAACGTGGAAATCAAGGCATCCGGGGCAGGGAGCTGAGGCTCTGACGAAGTTGGAGGAATAGGTTATGGTTAATGGACTTATTGGTAGAAAAGTCGGAATGTCCCAGGTCTTCGATGAAGAAGGCCGTTCAATTCCGGTTACATTGATTCAAGCAGGCCCCTGTGTAGTGGTTCAGATTAAAGAAAATAGTCGGGACAAATACGAGGCCGTACAGCTTGGACTTGTGGAAAAAGTGAATCCGAAACGGATTACCAAACCACTTAAAGGTCACCTGGAGAAAGCGGGCGCTGGTTCCGTTCGTGTCTTGAGGGAGTTTAAGCGCTCCGGAGATGAGGACATGCAGCCGGGTCAGCAGGTTACGGTGGACATCTTTGAAGGTGTAGATAAAGTAAACGTTACCGGGAAATCCAAAGGCAAGGGCTTTCAGGGTGTTATGAAGCGCCACGACTTCGCCGGCGGTCCCGGCGGTCATGGCTCTAACTTTCACCGCGCGCCTGGTGGGATCGGTCAGTGTGCATGGCCCTCCCGGGTTTTCCCCGGCAAGAAAATGCCGGGCCAGATGGGCAACCGGAAGGTCAGTGTCAAGGGACTGAGAGTGGTCAGCATTGACAAGGAAAACAACCTGCTTGTGGTGAAAGGTGCTGTTCCGGGAAGCCGGGGTGGTTATGTTTTCATCAACAAGGGTTAATGGAGTTGAAAATGGCTAAGGTGAAAGTATTTAATATGGACAACAAAGCGGTGGATGAAATCAACTTGAAGCCGGAAGTGTTTGAAGTTGAGATGAATCGTCATGTTGTCTGGGAAGCCATGAATGCCATCCTGGCGAATCACCGGCAGGGAAATGCTTCGGTGAAGAACCGGAAGGATGTAAGTGGTGGCGGCAAAAAACCATGGCGTCAGAAAGGAACGGGACGTGCGCGGGCCGGTAGTACACGGAGCCCTTTGTGGCGCCACGGCGGTACCGTTCATGGGCCTCAGCCCCACGATTTTTCTTCAGCAATCCCGAAGAAAAAGAAGCGGAGAGCTTTAATGTGCCTTCTCTCGGACAAGTTGGGTGAAAACAAGTTGCGTGTGATTGACAACTTTGAACTGGGTGAAATCAAGACCCGGACCCTGCACGAGAAAATAATTAAAGGAATGGACGCTTCTACTGTTCTTCTTGTAGACAGTGAAGTGAATCGGGAGCTCTATCTGTCATCCCGGAACAACCCGCGGATGAAGACCATGGTTGCGACTGACCTGAATGTTTATGACTTGATGAAATATGAGTACATATTCCTGTCAGTGGATGCAGTCAAACGGATCGAGGAGGTACTGGGATGAAAAACGCACACGATATCCTTCTACGACCGATTGTAACGGAGAGAAGCAATGATCTTCAGGAATCGGATCCTCCTGCGTACGTCTTTGAGGTAGCTCGGGACGCAAACAAGATTGAGATTAAGAAGGCAGTGGAAAAGATCTTCAAAGTGAATGTTAAGAAGGTCAGAGTTATGAATTACGACGGGAAACGGAAACGCCTTGGCCAACACGCTGGGAAACGGAGAAGCTGGAAAAAAGCTATCGTATCCCTTGCGGAAGCCGGTCAGCGGATCGATTTCTTCGAGAATGTGTGAGTAGGAGTCAATGATGGCAGTAAAGAAATTTAACCCCACGACACCTTCCCGCAGAGAAATGACCGTAGCTGATTTTTCCGAGCTGACCAAAAAGAGGCCGGAAAAATCTCTGGTTGAGAAGCTTCACAGCAAGGGCGGTCGCAACAATTGCGGCCGGATCACGGTTCGTTTTCGCGGGGGCGGTCACAAACGGTTGTACCGCATGATTGATTTCAAGCGGCAAAAAGATGATGTAGTTGCCAAAGTGGCATCCATTGAATACGATCCCAACAGATCCGCCCGTATCGCTCTTCTTGTGTATGCGGACGGCGAAAAATGCTATATGTTGGCACCTGCCAGTTTGAAAGTTGGGGACAGTGTGGTTTCGGGCGAAAAAGTGGACATTGTGGTTGGAAATGCCATGCCGTTAAAGAGTATTCCGGTTGGTACACTGGTCCACAATGTGGAACTGAAGATAAAAAAAGGTGGTCAGATTTGCCGCAGCGCGGGTTCTTACGCGCAGCTGCTGGCAAAAGAAGGCAAGTATTGCCATCTTCGTCTGCCCTCCGGTGAGGTTCGATTGGTTCATTCCGAATGTCGGGCAACCATTGGTCAGGTCGGTAACCTGGGACATGAAAACATCAGCATCGGAAAGGCCGGGCGGAAGCGCTGGCTGGGCCGTCGGCCCCATGTCCGTGGTGTTGCCATGAACCCGATTGACCATCCGATGGGCGGTGGTGAAGGTCGTACTTCCGGTGGTCGCCCCTCCTGTACACCATGGGGGAAACCGACCAAAGGATACAAGACCAGAAAAAAACGTAACCAGTCGGATAAGTACATCGTCCGCAGACGGAAAGCATAGTGGAGGAACGAAATGGCTAGATCACTTAGAAAAGGATTTTTTACAGACGACCATTTAATGAAAAAGGTCGAGGCAGCCATGCAAGCGGGTGGCAGCAAAAAGGTGATTCGTACATGGTCCCGTCGCTCCACCGTAACACCGGAAATGATTGGAATGACATTTGCTGTTCACAATGGTAAGAAATTCTTCCCGGTATATGTGGATGAAAATATGGTGGGACATAAATTTGGAGAATTTTCGCCGACCCGGACCTTTCGGGGTCATGCCGGCAAAGATAAGGGCTCCAAGAGAAGGTAGGGGCAGACCATGGTTTCTAGAGCAATTGCGAAATATGTGAAGGGGTCACCCCAGAAAACCCGTATTGTTGTAGACGCAATACGCGGGAAGATGGTTGAGGATGCCGTCGCGATTCTGGATGCATCCCCGAAGTTGTACGCGAAAAGGGTCGCGCAGGTATTGCATTCCGCTATTGCGAACGCGGAAAATGGCAACGAGGCAGTTGATGTGGATCAACTATTCATCAGCCGTGCATATGTAGACCAGGCACCCACATTGAAGCGGATTCGTGCAGCCGCCATGGGGCGTGCTGTAAGAATCCTAAAGCGATATTCTCACATTACCATCGAATTAGATGTGAAAGAGTAACGGAGGTGTTTGGTGGGTCAAAAGGTTCATCCATACGGATTTCGGTTGGGTTACAACAAGACTTGGAAATCTCGCTGGTACAGAGACCGTGATTACCGGGATACCTTGCATGAAGATCTGAGGCTTCGGAAATACATGAAGAAACGGCTCTATGAAGCCGGTGTTTCTTCCATTGAGATTGAAAGAGCCGCAGACAAGATTACAATCAATATTTTTACCGCAAAGCCGGGAATCATTATTGGTCGCAAGGGTTCAGAGGTAGACAAGCTCCGTGCGGATCTGCAGAAGATGCTGAGCCGCAAGGAAGTTTATATTAATATTGAACAGGTTCCGGGACCAGAGGCAGAAGCCCAGCTTGTGGCTGAGAATATTGCTTCACTTCTGGAACGCCGGATTGCGTTCCGTCGTGCCATGAAAAAGGCGATGGAAAATGCCCAGAAAAAGGGTGTAACCGGCATCAAAATCAAGGTGGGCGGCCGCCTGGGTGGCGCGGATATCGCCCGGAGTGAGGAATACTCCTGGGGGAGGATTCCGCTTTCCACATTGATGGCCAGAATTGATTACGGAGTTGCCGAATCTATGACGACTTATGGTGTCATCGGTGTCAAGGTCTGGATCAGCAAAGGAGAACAGCTCCCTGAACTCCCGTCCAAACGGGCGAGACGGTAAGGTTGGAGGTACCAGATGTTAATGCCGAATAAAGTTAAGCACCGGAAAGTTCATAAGGGCAGAGTCAAGGGCAAAGCCGTGCGTGGCAATTATGTTGCCTTTGGCGAATTCGGAATGCAGGCACTTGAAGGTGCCTGGATTACAAACCGCCAGATTGAAGCCGCTCGTATTGCCATCACAAGGCATGTGAAGAGAGGCGGTAAGATCTGGATCCGGATGTTTCCGGATAAGCCGTATACGAGCAAGCCGGCCGAAACCCGTATGGGTAAAGGTAAGGGTGCTCCGGAAGGTTGGGTCGCGGTGGTAAAGCCGGGAAAGATTCTCTTCGAAATTGAGGGGATTCCCCGGGAACTGGCTGAGCGGGCAATGCAGCTGGCGGGAGCCAAGTTGCCAATAAAGGTCCAGTTCGTGGAACGGAACAAGTAAGGGGGCAGAAATGAAATCAGTAGAAATCAGGGATCTGGCTCCGGCAGAAATTGAAGTGAGAATCGCCGAAAAGAAAGAGGAACTCTTCAAGCTTCGTTTTCAGCACACCATGGGCCAGCTGGATAATCCGCTATCCCTTCGGAAGGCGAGGCGGGAAATCGCCCGGCTGAACACGATTCTGGCCGAGAAAAGGAGGCAGGCAGATGCATAACCGCAAGGTACGGACGGGAAGCGTGGTCAGCAACCGGATGGACAAGTCCATTGTCGTGAAGGTTGAAATGTTGATCAAACATCCCCTGTACAAGAAATACATCAAGAAGTCTAAGAAGTACATGGCGCATGATCCGGAAAACGATTGTAATATCGGGGATAAGGTGGAAATTGTGGAAACACGGCCCCTTTCCAGCAGGAAGCGCTGGCGCCTTCAGAAAGTTATTGAACGGGCACCTGAGCTGTAGGCGTAAGGAGAAGAAACAATGATTCAAATGGGAACCATTTTGAAGGTTGCGGATAACTCCGGAGCCAAAAAAATCATGTGCATTCATGCCATCGGTGGTTCGGTCGGGCCGTATGCCCAGATCGGTGATATCATCACAGCCTCAGTGAAAGAGGGAAACCCCGCGTGGAATCAGAAAAAAATCCGAAAGGTAAAAGCTGTCATTGTTCGTCAACGCAAAGAGCATCGACGGAAAGATGGCAGCTATATCCGGTTTGACGAAAATGCAGCGGTTCTGCTCGACAATGATAACGAGCCTCTCGGAACACGCGTATTCGGGCCGGTTGCCAGGGAGCTGAGGGAACACAATTTCATGAAAATTGTTTCTCTGGCCCCCGAAGTATTGTGAGGAGAGCCAGATGTTGAAAAAGGCAGGCATCAAGAAGAAAGATAAAGTTAAGGTAATTACGGGCAAAGACAAGGGCAAGACCGGGACTGTGTTGAATGTGGATATGAAGAAGGAAAGAGTTCTGGTAGAAGGTATCAATATGGTGAAAAAGCACCTGAAATCTGACCAGTCTTCCGGAATTGCCGGCGGCATTGAAGACCGTGAAGCTTCCATTGCCATTTCCAATCTGATGGTAGTGTGCCCGGAATGTGGAAAGCCGACCCGGATCGGGAAGAAAATCCTGAAAGATGACCGGAAGGTTCGCGTCTGCAAGCTGTGTAACGGAATTATTGACAAATGATTGAGGTGAATCATGGCTAGATTGCAGGATCTGTACAAAAACGAAATTGTTTCGAAACTGATGAAGGACTTTGATTATAGTAATGTCATGCAAGTCCCCAAAGTATCGAAAATTACGCTGAACATGGGCGTAGGAGACGGAGCTTCGAACATTAAGACTCTGGACACTGCGGCTGAAAACATGAGCAAAGTAGCGGGCCAGCATTCCGTTATCACCCGGGCGAAGAAGTCCATTGCGGCTTTTAAGCTTCGGGAAGGAATGCCAATTGGTTGTCGGGTAACCTTGCATCGAGAAAAGATGTATGAATTTCTGGACCGGTTATTGAATGTTGCACTCCCGCGTGTCAGGGATTTTCGGGGACTGTCTCTCAAAGCATTTGATGGTCGAGGGAACTACACTATCGGAATTCGGGATGCTTTGATTTTTCCTGAAATCGATTACAATTCGGTGGATGTAACCCGCGGGATGAATATCACGATTGGAACTACGGCAAAAACAGACGAGGAAGCCAGGAAACTGCTTGCCTATCTGGGCGTGCCGTTCCGGAAAAACTAAGGAGAGACCATGGCAAAAAAATCTATGATAGCCAAGGCCAATCGGAAGCCGAAATTCAAAGTGAGGGCATACAACCGCTGCAAGGTTTGCGGTCGTCCCCACGCTTATTACAGAAAATTTGGCCTGTGCCGGTTGTGTCTGAGGAAGCTCGCGAACCAGGGTGAGCTCCCCGGCGTAATCAAAGCAAGCTGGTAAAAGAGGAGAGGGGCATGTATACAGATACCATCGCGGATATGCTTACAAGAATCCGCAATGCTATTATGGCAAACCACGAGCGTGTAGAAGTGCCTTCTTCCAGAGTCAAAAAAATGATTATTACGATTCTGAGAGAAGAAGGTTATATAAAGAATTTTAAAGTAGTGGAAGACGAAGGTAAAGAAAAGATAATTGTCTATCTTAAATATGTCAACGAGGAGCCTGTGATTCGTGGCCTGGATCGGATATCCAAACCGTCCCGGCGAGTATATTCCGGAAAAGATGACATTCCGGTAGTATTGGGTGGTTATGGTATTGCCATAATCTCCACATCACAGGGCATCATGACAGGGAAGAAGGCCGCTGAACTTGGTATCGGCGGGGAAGTTCTCTGTAAGGTCTGGTAGGTGGAGGCATAATATGTCGAGAATTGGAATGAAACCGATTTCGGTACCAACTTCTGTTCAGGTGAACATTTCACCTGAGAAAGTGGAAGTTAAGGGACCGAAGGGTGTTCTGGAGACAAGGATTCCGTTCCAGATCCAGGTGGAAGTGAAGGACGGACGGATAATTATTTCCCGGAACTCCGAAGATAAGCAGACGAAGAGTTTTCACGGGTTGACCCGGGCATTGATTAACAACACGGTTGTCGGTGTTACCGAAGGCTTCAAAAAGCAGTTGAAGATTATCGGTGTCGGCTATCGGGCTGAAGTAAAAGGTAAAAACCTGGAAATGCAGCTTGGTTTTTCCCATCCGGTCATCTTTCCGATACCGGAGGATATTACGATCAGTGTGGAACCGAAGGAGAACCTTATTACTGTGGAAGGAATTGACAGGCAGCGGGTCGGTGAAATCTCAGCCGTTGTCCGCCGCTTCCGGAAACCCGACGCGTATAAGGGTAAGGGAATCCGTTACCTGGACGAACGCATCAGCCTGAAGGCCGGTAAAACAGGCGCCTAAGGGAGGAATATATGAGGTTTAAATCTACAAACGAAAGACGGTTGCACGTCAAGAAAAAAATTCGAAAAAAAATCAACGGCAATGCAACTTGCCCGCGTCTGGCTATTTACAAGAGCCTGAATCACATATATGTGCAGGCAATTGACGACAGACAGGGAGTGACCCTTGCTGCTGCTTCCACTCTGGACGGGAACCTGAAAGAAAAGGTGAAGTTTGGAGGAAATGTGGAAGCGGCCAAGCTGGTGGGGTCGTTGATAGCGGAGAGGCTTCTCGAGAAGAAAATCGACACCGTGGTTTTTGACCGGGGTGGTTATGTCTACCACGGCAGGATCAAAGCCCTGGCCGATGCAGCCCGTGAAAAGGGCCTGAAGTTTTAGGAAGGGGAGGACCAGTTGGCTTTCATGAGAAAACAACGTGAAGAAGAAAAGGAATTTCAGGATAGAGTGGTCCACATCGGTCGTGTCACCAAGGTTGTTAAAGGCGGAAAGAATTTTAGCTTTAACGCTTTGGTGGTGATAGGCGATGAAAAAGGCAAGGTCGGGTATGCACTCGGCAAGGCCCTTGAGGTGCCCGCTGCTATCCGGAAAGGTGTACAGAAGGCAAAGAAGGAAATGGTAGATGTGGCATTCAAAGGTCACACCATTCCCTATGAAGTGTGGGGCCGTTTTGGCGCCGCCAAGGTAATGCTGCGGCCTGCAAAACCCGGTACCGGTGTTATTGCGGGGGCGGCAGTTCGTGCCATTGTGGAAACTGCGGGGATTCGGGACATCGTGACCAAATGTTACGGTTCCACCAATCCTCATAATGTGGTCAAGGCGACTTTTGATGCGCTACTGCAGCTTGAAAATCCGGAAAGGATTCTGGAGAAGCGGTTTGGTCGGGACAGGGATGAGGTTCAGAAATGAGCGCAGCAAAGAAAAAACAGAAAACCCTTACCATTCAGCAGGTGAAGAGCGGAATCGGGCGGCCTGAGAAGCACAAGAAAGTTCTTAAGAGCCTTGGATTCACACGGTTAAATCAGGTTCGCGAGCTAGCGGATGCTCCGCAGATCAGGGGTCAGATCGGAAAAATTCCGCATCTGGTAGTAATCCTGGGCGAAGAAGATGCCAAGTAGTGGGGTGAAAGTATGAAAATGAATGAATTGATGCCGAACGAAGGCGCCACAAAGACGCGGAAACGGGTCGGGCGGGGTCCAGGCTCCGGATTAGGGAAGACCGCCGGCCGTGGCCACAAGGGACAGAAGTCCCGTTCCGGCTATTCAAGGCGCTTCGGTTTTGAAGGCGGCCAGATGCCGTTGGTGCGGCGCGTGCCGAAACGGGGATTCAAAAATCCTTTTGCGAAAGAATATGTCCCTATCAACCTCTCTATGCTGAAGGTGTTCGCTGATCAGGAGGTGATAGCAATAGAGGACCTGATTCGCAAAGGTTTAGTAAAGAACATCAAAGACGGAGTGAAAATCCTGGGTTATGGGGAAGTTGAACGCGCAGTGACTGTGAAAGCCCATAAATTCAGTAAGTCTGCACGAGAGAAAATCGAGAAAGCAGGGGGCACCTGCGAGGTACTTGAGCTGTGAAAGACCTATTCCGCAACATATGGAAAATTGAAGAACTGCGAAAAAGGCTCCTCTTCACTTTTTTCATGCTGTTTGTCTATCGTATCGGGGCTCACGTTACCATCCCCGCGATTAATCTGACAGCATTGCTGGGTTGGTTTGACTCTCAGAAAAGTTCTGTGCTGGGGTTTCTGGATATGTTTTCCGGGGGGGCGTTCCGAAACGCATCTATCTTTGCCCTGGGAATCATGCCCTACATTACCGCATCCATTCTCCTTGAATTGCTGACGGTGATGGTCCCCTATCTGGAAAGGTTGAAAAAGGAAGGGGAACAGGGACGGAAAAAAATCACCCAGTACACCCGTTATCTGACGCTTGTGTTCGCATTTCTCCAGGCGTTTGGTATTGGTAAACTGCTGGAATCCCTTCAGAGCCCGTCCGGAGCCCATATTGTAACCAATCCCGGTTTCGGATTTCAGGCACTGACCATTCTGACAATGGTTACCGGTACTGTGGTAATTATGTGGATTGGTGAACAGATTACAGAGCGGGGTATCGGGAACGGAATTTCTCTGATCATTTTCTGGGGCATCATTGTCGGGTTACCGAAAGCGATTGTGTCCCTGATCATTGATTTGAATAACGGAGATATGTCGCTACTTGTATTAATTGCGCTTCTGGCTCTGATGCTCGCTGTAACGGCGGCAGTTGTGTTTTTTGAAAGTGGTCAGCGCCGGGTCCCGACCCACTACGCGCGCCGGGTTCAGGGCATGCAGGGCGGCGCGGGTCAGAG
The DNA here is from genome assembly GCA_002789615.1 of Acidobacteria bacterium CG_4_9_14_3_um_filter_49_7. Classification (GTDB taxonomy): domain Bacteria; phylum Acidobacteriota; class Holophagae; order Thermotomaculales; family Thermotomaculaceae; genus UM-FILTER-49-7. The sequence goes on from PFTO01000168.1 coordinate 9,827, forward strand.
CAGTTATCTGCCGTTGAAGGTAAACGTTTCCGGGGTTATCCCCATCATCTTTGCCCAGGCACTTGTCATGTTCCCTCAGACGTTGGCTCAGATGTTTCAGTCTGCCAAGGTGAACAAGATTCTGTCCTATTTCGGGTATGGAATGCCGATGTATATATTGATTTACATCGTTGCAATTGTGTTTTTTACCTTTTTCTATACATCAATTATTTTCAACCCTGTTGATACGGCGGACAACCTGAAAAAATACGGAGCGTTTGTTCCCGGCGTCCGACCCGGGAAGGCCACTGCGGAATATCTGGATGTGATTTTAACCCGGTTAACATTCTGGGGTGGAATTTACCTTTGTGTCGTTTCCATCATTCCGATGATATTGATGAGTGGAATCCATCTGGAAGCCACTCCGTTTATCGGTAAATACCTGGAAAAAATCATACCGGAGTTCATTACAAATGGTATGGGTCTGCAGTTTTACTTTGGCGGCACCTCACTGCTCATCGTAGTGGGTGTGGCAATGGAGTTTGTCTCCCAGGTTGAATCTCACCTCTTGATGCGTCACTATGACGGCATCATGAAGAAAGGAAGAGTGAGGGGACGCAGATGAATCGCGCTAAGGTTGTTTTTCTTGGGGCACCGGGTACCGGAAAGGGTACTCAGGCAAAAAAGTTAAGTGCGAAATTTGGCTTGCCCCATGTTTCAACCGGTGATATACTGCGTGATGCTGTCAAAAAGGGGACTGAGCAGGGTTTGAAGGCGAAAGCCGTCATGGACCGTGGCGATCTGGTCCCCGATGAAGTTATACTGGGAATCGTAGAAAACCGGCTTGTTAAACCCGACTGCGCAAAAGGGTTTCTGTTGGACGGTTTCCCCCGTACGTTGGTCCAGGCCGAGGCCTTTGACAAGTGGGATTCGGTCAATTGCGCAATTCAGATTGATGTGCCGGATGATGTGCTGGTAAAAAGACTGGTGCTGCGAAGGACCTGTCCGTTGTGCGCAGCCATGTATCATCTGGAATATCAACCTCCCAGGTCACAGGGCGTGTGCGACAAATGTGGCACAGCCCTTGTGCAGCGGGAAGATGACAGGGAAGATGTGGTAAAGAGCCGCTTTCAGGTTTATATGGAAAAAACAGAGCCCCTGATCGGCTATTACCGGCAAAAGGATGTGCTCCACAATGTGAATGGAAATCGGGATGTTGAAACCGTGTTTTCGGAAATTGTTCAGATTGTGGAAGCAGTGGGTGAGATGAATGACGAAGGATAGTGACAAACTTGAAGTAAAAGCAGTGGTTATCGAACGACTGCCCAACGCGATGTTTCGTGTGGAACTTGAGGGAAATAATTATCAGCTGCTGGCGCACATTTCAGGAAAGATGAGGAAGTATTTTATCAGAATCCTGCCCGGGGATAAGGTCATGGTGGAAATTTCACCTTACGATCTTACACGCGGGCGCATTGTTTATCGTTTTAAGTAAGTGGGGTGAACCATGAAAGCAAGACCGTCTGTTAAAAAGATTTGCAGAGACTGCAAGATCATTCGGAGAAAAGGTGTTGTCCGTGTGATTTGCAAGAATGGCAAGCACAAGCAGAGACAGGGATAATGGAGGTTCCAATTGGTTAGAATCGCTGGTATAGACCTGCCGGACAATAAGCGGGCCGAGATTGCATTGACCTATATTTTTGGAATCGGTCGAAGCCATTCCAACATGATTCTGGATGAAGCTGGTGTGGACAAGAGCCAGCGGATGAAGGATCTGACAATGGACGAGGTTTCTACTATTTCAAAGATTATTCAGGACAAGTATGTCGTGGAAGGGGACTTGCGGAAGCAGGTTCAAATGGATGTGAAGCGCTTGATGGAAATTAACTGCTATCGAGGTATCCGCCACAAACGTAGACTCCCCTGCCGTGGGCAACGCACACATACGAATGCTCGGACAGTTCGCGGTAAGCGTTCGGTTGTCGTAGGCAAGAAGAGAAAAAAGTAGGGGACTGAAAAATGGCAAAAAGAAAAGCAACTAAATCAACAAAGCGCAAGGTTAAAATCCAGGTGCCTCATGGTCTGGCTAGTATCCAGTGCACATTTAACAACACACTGGTGACCATTAGTGACCCGAAGGGCAATGTACTGTGCTGGTCTTCAACCGGCCGGAACAAGTTTAAGGGTTCAAGGAAAAACACACCGTACGCGGCCCAGATTACTGCAACGGAAGCTGCCACTGAGGCGCTTGACTACGGTATGTCGAGTATTGATGTTCGAGTAAAAGGCCCGGGTGTCGGACGAGAATCTGCAATTCGGGCGCTGCAGGCTGTCGGTCTGTCAGTCAAGTCAATTAAAGACGTGACACCGATCCCACACAATGGGTGTCGGCCACCGAAACGCAGAAGAGTCTGACAGATGTTGAGGAGGAATTAACGTGGCAAGATATACAAATGCAGCTTGCAGGCTGTGTAGAAGAGAAGGCATGAAGCTGTACCTGAAGGGGGAGCGCTGCTTCAAGGATAAATGCGCGATGGAGCGTCGGCCGTTCCCCCCTGGCCAGCATGGACAGCGGTCTCGTCCGCCTATCGGCTATGCAGCCCAGCTTCGCGAAAAAGAAAAGGTAAAAAGAATCTACGGTGTATTGGAACGGCAGTTTCGGAAATACTACGAAATCGCCTCCCGGAAGAAAGGTGTTACGGGCGAAATCCTGCTGGGAATGTTGGAAAGACGGCTGGATAACGTTGTGTATCGCCTTGGCTTTGCGTCTTCCAGGCGTCAGGCCCGCCAATTGGTAAACCACGGGCACATTGTTGTGGATAACCGTAAGGTAGATATTGCTTCTTTTCAGGTAAAGGAAGGTCAGGAAATTCAGGTTCGGGAAAAGAGCCGCAAGAACCCTTTCATTGAAGAATCAGTGAAAACGGCAAAGGGCCGTGGATTGCCGGAATGGTTGGAACTGAATCCCGAGGAATTCAAGGGTGTGGTAAAAGCAATGCCGAAACGCAGTGACATTGCCATGGATATTCAGGAACAGCTGATTATCGAACTTTACTCGAAATAAGTTGAGGTGACTGATGGAATTTTTGAAAGGCTTTCAAATGCCAAAACGGGTTGTTCCCGTGAAAGAGGGCACATCGGATTTCTACGGGAAATTTGAAGCTCAGCCCTTTGAACGCGGGTTCGGAACCACAATTGGCCATGCTCTGCGGCGTGCACTGCTTTCTTCTGTTGAAGGTGCAGCCATCACCGCGGTCAAAATTGCCGGCGTTCCTCATGAATTCATGACCATTCCCGGGGTGTCAGAAGATGTTACAGACATTCTTTTAAACCTGAAACAGATACCGATTCGGATGGCTGGTTATGAGCCCCGGACAATGCATCTCTCTGTCAAGGGGGAGAAGGTTGTGACATCCGGCGATATTATCACCGATGCAAATATTGAGATACTGGACAACGATATACTCATCGCTACACTGGACAAGAATGCAACACTGGAAATGGAAATCCTGGTGAAGAAGAACCGGGGCTATGTGCCAGCGGAATTGAACCAGGACGAGGTCGGAGTAGAATACATCATCATGGACTCCTCTCATTCTCCGGTACGGAAGGTTAATTATGAGATCCTCCCCGCCCGTGTGGGTATGCGAACCGACTACGACAAGCTCGTACTTGAAGTGTGGACCAATGGGGCGATTTCTCCTGAGGATGCTCTCGCTTACACGGCAAAATTGATTAAGGACCAACTGACCTTGTTCATCAATTTTCATGAAGATGAAGTGGAATT
>PFTO01000019.1:0-903 GCA_002789615.1 Acidobacteria bacterium CG_4_9_14_3_um_filter_49_7
TAAAGATGTGAGTCATAATCTTTGCAGTAATGTTGATTGTATATCCAGGAACCCCGCCATTTTCATAAAAAGCCAAAACTACTCTCAGCAAATTTTTATCCGCACACAGGCTCGTCATTTTCTATTGACAGAAATACTGGTGTGACCCAGAATCTGAACAAGTAAACATATTCCGGGAGGTGCAATGAAACATAAATCGTTTCTGACAATATGTCTGGTTTTTCTTCTGATTGAAACCTTCGGGTGTGGAGTACTGCTGGTTGGTGGCGCCGGTGCGGGCGGCTACTACCTTGGGAAGGACAAAAGGACGGTGGGTCAGATTGCCGAGGATGCCCGAATCACGACTGAAATCAATCAACAATACATTGGCGACCACCTTGTATCTGCAAGAAAGATAGACGTAGACACTTACATGGGTGTGGTAACGCTGTGGGGCAATCTGGCCAGCCAGGAGGCGGCAGATCGGGCAATTACCATTGCCGAAAGCGTTAAGGGAGTAATAAAGGTAATTTCAAAACTGAAAGTCATCCCGGATTGATGAAAGACAAGGTTGAGTAGAAAGCAAGGTTGAGGTTGAGTTTAACTTTAAGTGAGGATGGGGAACAGAGTGCTTTTGTTTCTCGTCTTCCCTGCACTCGCACTTTCAATCACACTTTCTGCCGCCCACGCCTCACACCCAACGCCCACTCTGGAAAGGCAAGTCTGAATTTGAGATTAACTTTAAGTCTAAATGAACAAAGGTGGTTGAGAAGAGCCAATTCCCTTCATTCATGGACTCGTACTTTCACTTTTTATGTTGGATAATTCTTTCAGGATAAAAAAATGGCGGAGAGAGAGGGATTCGAACCCTCGGTACCGTTTCCAGTACAACTGCTTAGCAGGCAGCCCTGTTCAACCACTCCA
>PFTO01000019.1:912-13149 GCA_002789615.1 Acidobacteria bacterium CG_4_9_14_3_um_filter_49_7
CGCAATTATGGCGGAGGAGGGAGGATTCGAACCCACGGACCTCGTTAAAGGTCAACGGTTTTCAAGACCGCCGCATTCGACCACTCTGCCACTCCTCCACATGTCGGTACGATTATAAAGAGGCACCTATCGGAAGTCAACAGGATTTCATCCGGCCTTGCTATAAATGATAGAACTCTTTTGCCAACTTCTCTTTACGCCTCAACAGGTCGTTCCGTTCTTCCTCTGTAAGGCCATCCTGAAACTCCTGCAGCCGCTGCTTCACTTCCTGTAGTTCCTGTTGTACTGCCTGGCGCTTCAGCGCACGCATTACAGCTTTCGTATCTGCGGAAACTTCCTGTTCCCTCAGAGTCAGGAAGGAGCTCAATCCGTCGCTGAAAAAATGAATGACATCTGAAATTCTCTCATAATCAATATTCAGCATTTCCAGGAGATAGGGATAGACGGGGAGTTTTTCAAGCCACTCCTGATTCTCTCGAATCAGTGGTTTCAAATTCGGCTGCCGTGCCAGAAGAAGCACAATTCCCTTTTCCGCTTCACGGAGAGTGTCCAGAGGCGTTTCCGGTCGGAGATCCTCCTCACGTTTCTGAAATGGACGGCGCGTCCGGCTATGAAGCTGGGTCGCGATGTTCCGTTCCGGTACGCCAAGCCGGGCCGAAAGGTCTTTGACATAATAGCTCTGCCTGATCCGATCCGGAATCACCGATATGACATCCAGAATGGCGTTGATTCGATCCAGTTTCTCTTCGAGTGTCAAGTCTTTGATTGTTTCGGATTTCAAGGTCAGATTGGATAAGAACACCGGGATCTCATCGGCCTTATCCAGCAACATCATGAAGTCTTCTTTCCCACGGGATTTGACGAATGAGTCCGGGTCTTCGCCACCTGGCAGGGTAACGCCGTAAACAAACAGTCCCCCCGGCGCCAGAACTTTGAAGGAACGCAACGCAGCATCCATACCGGCAGAATCCGCATCAAAACAAAGGTAAATTTTCTTTGTGAAGCGCTTCAGAAGCACCGCATGATTTTCCGTGAAACTGGTTCCCAATGCGGCCGCTACGTTCACAATTCCATGCTGATAAAGTGAGGCAAAGTCCATGTAGCCTTCAACCAGTACCACAAAACCGGTTTTGCGTATGAAATCACGTGTCAAATTCAGGCCGTAGAGCATCCGTTTCTTTTCAAAAACCGGTGTGGCCGGGCTGTTCAGATACTTGGGTGCCCTTGTGTCCTTTTTCAGGATTCGTCCGCCAAATCCCACAACTTTTCCATACAGGTCCTGGATGGGGAACATCAGTCTGTTTCTGAATTTCTCCTCTCCCCGGTCATTCAGCAAACCGGCCTTTCCCATCAACTCCCGATTGAAGCCTTTGCCCTCCAGGTAGGTGATTAGCCCAGACTCCGGAGCGCAACCAATTCTGAGTGCAGCAATGGTTTCGGCAGAAATCCCCCTCCCTTCCAGATAACTGTTTGCCTCTTTACTTCGCACCAGTGACTCTGAAAAATAAACACAGGCAGCGTCAAGCGTCTCCACAAGGCGGTCCCGCTCACTTCGGTCCACAGTATCTCCCTGTTCAAACTCCAGGGGGATACTGTATTTTTCCGCGATGAACCGTATCGCCTGGTTAAAATCAAGATTTTCAATCTGTTGAACAAAAGAAATGATGTCGCCTGCCGCATGGCATCCAAAACAATGGAAAAGCCCGGTTTCCGGCGAGATATAAAAGGACGCTGTTTTTTCCTGGTGAAAGGGGCACAGCGCACGCATCCGGCTACCGGCACGGGTCAATGTAATGTAGGAGCCTACAAGTTCTACAACGTCGATGCGGCTTTTCAAGTCCTGAATAAACTGCTGTGAAAAAATCATGGCCGCTCCCGTTAATTTCTTTTTCTGAATTCTAACAGATCCTCACACGTCAATGGGGAGAGAGTTCAACAGAAACAGATTATTTTAAGAAAACGAGAGTGGCACCATCGTCAGTATCCGGCTCAAAACGCTCCACATAAGGGCTTTTTTCCAGGTAAGTCCGGATTCCTTTCCGCAATTTTCCTGACCCGTGTCCGTGAATGACCCGGATCGACTCATGACCCTGGAGTACGCATTGATCAAGCGTATGTTCCAGCACATAAATCCCATCTTCCACTGTTTTTCCCACCAGATTACATTGGAGTGACGGCCGAACGGTTTGGGATGCCGAAAAATGCACATTCGTTTCGCTTCTTCCAGCACCCTTCCCTCCAGTCTCCTCAATTGAGAGATCGCCGGACGCAAACCACACGGATTTTCCCCTTACCGTTACCCGCGCCCTGTCACCCTGTTTGCTGATTTCATCCACGATACCAGTTACTCCAAGTAGATGATGGCGAACTTTGTCTCCGCGACTGAACAACCCGCGCGAATCATTTTCTTCTGTATCTTTCAAGTTAGAGGCTATTGTTTCTTCATACGCTGAAATCAGTTCTTCTTCTACTTTCTTTGCGGCGGTGCGCCGTTTCTCCGAAACCCGATACAGTGCCCTTTCCTTTTCCTTTCGGAAATCTCCGAGAATGTGCTCAAATTTCTGTTCAAATTCATGGTAAAGTTCCTTCTTTTCAGCTTTCAAGTCTTTAAGCAGAGCTTTTTGCTGTTCGGCAAGGGCTTCATTCTCCTTGAGAATCATATCGAGACGTGTCTGCTCTTCTTCCATATTCCGCAGTTTTCTGGCCAACGTCACCACCATGGCATCCGCATTTCCATCCGTGGACTCTCCAGCAATATCCTGCGCCCGTTCCAGTACAGCTTCGGGCAGTCCGATCCGTCGGGCAATGGAAATGGCATGGCTGCGGCCGGGCAAATCATATAACAGACGAAAAGTCGGAACCAGATTTTTTTCGTCAAACTCAACAGAGGCCAGCCGTACCCGGTTTTTCCCCTCAAAAGCCATTTGCGTAACTTCCTGATAGTGCGTGGTAATAACGGTATATCCGCCATGATCAGCCAGGACACCGGCAACGGCAACTGCAATGGCCGCGCCTTCTGTCGGAGCTGTCCCGGTACCAAGCTCATCAATTAGGACCAATGTGTCTGGCCCCACTTTTTCCAGGATTCTCTTCAAGCCCAGCATGTGAGAAGAAAAGGTCGAGAGAGATTCGTCTATGCTCTGTCGATCACCAATATCAGTTATAATGCTGCTGAACACTGGGAAAATACTTCCTTCCGCCACAGGAACCGGAATTACAGCCTGATTCATCAACTGCAGCAATCCACACATCTTCAGAAAAACAGTTTTACCGCCTGTGTTTGAGCCCGTGACCACCAGAATACCAGCCTCCCGGTCTACTTCAATCAAGTTGGAAATGACTTCCTGCCTGTTAAACAGCAGAACCGGATGCCGGGCTTCCTTCAGCCTCAGTGGTCCAGAAGGAGAAAGCTCCGGCAACGTGCATTCATATTTTGTGGAAAAGCGATATCGTGCAAGCATGGAATCAAAAAAACCGATGGTATAATCCAGTAATCCAAAAAATTTCTGACTCTCAAGTACAGCACGGCTCAAGTCTTTCAAGAGACGATTCTCTTCGATCTGAATATCATTCTGACATTGTTGAAGCTCATTATTCCGTTGCACCACGCTGATGGGTTCAAAAAATGCCGTTGCACCACTGGCGGAAGTGTCATGCACGAGCCCCTGAATGCGACCGATGAAATCCCTTTTTACCGGAATCACGAACCGCCCGGCCCGACGGGTAACCAATTCATCCATCATGATTTCATGGTGGGAGCCCATTATTGCCCTCAGGGCTGACTCCACTGCTTTTTCCACACGTCTTCTGCGTGCGTGGAGTTTCTTCAGGTGGGGGGTCGCATCTTCCCGTATGCTTCCATCCGGGTCAAATGCCTTTCTAACCGCCTGTGCCCATTCTTCCATCTCTATGAATTCCAAAAAATGATGGGCGAGTAACTTGTTTTCCCTGGCGAATTTTTTCAGGGAAATGCCAATTTCATAATTTCTCAGAATTCCGAGAAGCACCAGCGGTTCAAAAAAGTAATCCGATACATAAGAAACCGGCAGGGGAAACATCCTTCCTCCTGCCGGTTCAATTTTTCTGCCTTTATCCAGTAATGTTTCAATTTCCCGGTATTCTTTCTGCAATTCTTCGATTCGCGTTGGCGAATCAAAAACAGCAAGATTTTTTATACTGCTGACTCCCTGTTCGGAGCCACAGTACCCGGAAAGTGTTTCCAGGACTCGATTAAATTCGAGCTCCTGAAAACTGAACTCATACTCCGTTAAGGCGTCTTTCAATTCTCAGTTTCTTCAACATCTTCTTTCGGGCTGCGAGAGCCTTTTTCTTCCGAACTTCACTGGGCTTTTCAAAGTGCTGCCGTTTCTTAATCTCTGAAAGAATACCAACTTTCTCACATTTTCTCTTGAAACGCTTCAGTGCATTTTCAAAACTCTCATCGTCCCGTACATAAACGATCGCCATTAAGCTTTCACCCCATTTCTTGTAAAAATTTACAATTGCGCACAAAATGCACACTGTTTACAACAATAGTTTAATGGTATTTTCACCCAAGTCAAGAATTATCTGCTCCCATCGGATTACAGCTCAAGAAAAAATGTCCGAAATTTTCGAAATGATCCCGCCGGATTTTTTGCCGCCCTTTTTCAGCTCTTTCATGCCCTCGATTGCCACTTCACTTTCAGGGTTGAGCGTCAACGCCCCGGCAAAATACTTCGCCGCACTTTCTTGCCGCCCTGTCTTCGCATATAGACGGCCCAGCGTTTCGTAGCCCTCCAGAGAGTTGGCGTCCATTTCCAGACTTTTCAAAAGATTCTCTTCAGCCTTTTTCGTCCACATCGGATTATCCACCTGAAGCTTACCCAACTCCAGATAAAACCGGGCGTCATCCGGATTCAACTGAATGCAACGGTTCAGCATTTCAATTGCCTCCGAAAATCTTCCCTGACTCACGTAAAACAAGGCATCCCTGAATGAAATCTCCGACTTGCTGACTGTTCTGCCTTCAGCTTCCCGAGGGGTCTCTTTTTCCGTTTCCTTTTTCTTCAGCTTCATATCATACGCTTTGCGCAAATCTTCATCCTTCAGAATCCGGAAAGCTTCGGTAAGCCTTGATACAATCTCATCAAGCTTTCCGGAAATTACGGAAAATTGCGCCCCTGTGAATCGATCCGGATGATATCTTTTCATCAATTTGTAGTAATTGCGTTTGATTTGAAAAATCTCCTCTTCCTGAGCCACATCCAGCAACTGGTAGAAATTAATTCTCTCCAGATCCTCATAGAACGCCGTAACTTCTTTTACAAAGCCCTCCTGTTTCTCGCTGAGTTCAGACGTCGCAGCAGACGTTGTGGATGTGTCGCTTTCTGCCTGCTCCATGATATTCTCCATCACATCTTTTCTTGCCTGTTCGTAGAATGAACTGTCCTGAGACGAGGAAAAATCAACCAGGCCGATGAGATGTAAACCATAGAGGATTTTGACAAAACGATCCCGGCTCATACTTGAAATTTTTTCAATATCTCCCATCGTAAGGTGACCGTCGATTCTGGAAAAAATGAACCCCTCTTCCGGTGTAAGACTGACCTTTTGGAACAGCAACATTGGATTGTCCATAAAACTTGGAACCGAATCACGGTTTTCCTCAAAAACATTTTCAATAAACGAAGGATTGTCAAGTTCCCGGATACACTCAAGAAGGATATTACCGGTTGATATCTCCAGCATCAACGCTGGATCCAGTGCTATTTGCTTCTTCTCAAAATCAATTTCCTCAATTTTTTCAAAAAACGGTCTGATTACAATGTGCTGCACGAGCTTCTTTACGGTTTCTTTGATATCCGCTTCGCTGACCATTTCATTGTCGCAAAGATACTGTCCAAACCTGTCTCCAGATGCTTTGGCATCTTCCAGATGAAATGCAAGTGATTTTTCATCCAGAAATCCGCCCTTCACCAGGAAAACACCAAGCTGTTCGCCCTCTATCCCGGATCGGGCATAGCGAATGTTCCCGTTGATGAAACAAATCAATCGTTTACCTGCTTCAAATTTGCACACCAACAGCCCCGTCTCACGATTCAGATAAATATTTTTGATAAGTCCGAAAAGTTCACGAATTCCAATTTTGTTCATATTATGTACACTTTAAGCCTTCCTTTTAGATAGTCCAATATACCACAACTCAGATATTTTTTTCAAGTAAAATGGGTTGTTTTAGCAAATTATTGAATTTTATCACCATTACCCTCTACCCCCTTCCGATTTGCTGCTTCGTTTTCTTTACTTTTTTGTGATATAATATTTTTGACAATAACAAAGGAGTTTCCACATGAAGAAAGCACAGCAATTGAAAGAATTAATACACAGAATTGATGGGAAAGGCTACAAGGCATACAAACAATTGGAAGAATACTATGAGTTTAATGGATTTACACTCTTCGTCGACCACGTTCAGGGCGACCCCTACGCAGCGCCTTCAGCCTTACGGGCCCGGATACAGCTATGCGATACCAGTATTCCACCCCGGGTAATGGAAAACGAAAGGCGAATACTGGCCGCTGAAGATTTTCTAACACGCCTTTTCCTGACAACAAGTGGGAAAATCTGCAAAGGGATACGGGGAACCGGAACCAGTGGTCTCATCTCGATCCAGAAGCCCGGACAGGAAATACTGAAGAGAAGTTCAGTCGTTTTGAACGATGAGTATCTGGAGTTCAGGTGCTACGCATCCCTGCCGGCAAGGGGTAGAACGATAATGGGTCCTGTAGCGGAAAGCATGCTTCTTTCCGAACTGCCCGGTATTGTTCAACTTTCCAGTAATTTTGACTCAACCATACAGAATCGACTGAATATTCACGCCGACACTTATGAAGACTACTGTGCGTTACGCGATGAACTTTCTCCCCATGGTCTGGTGGCGTTCATTCCGGATGGCGCAATCCTCCCGAGGAAGAGTGGTATTAATTCTCAGCCTTTGAGCAACTCTGACGGACCCGTGGTGTCTTTCCAGTCGCCGGAAGCGCTGGAAATCACCTTGCAGACACCAAACAAGGGACCGGTCTCCGGAATGGGTATCCCGAAGGGGGTTACCGTTATCGCGGGCGGCGGATTTCACGGGAAATCAACCCTGCTCAATGCGATTCAAATGGGCGTGTATGGACATCTTCCCCTCGATGGAAGAGAGCTGGCCGCAACCGTGCCAGACGCCGTCAAAATACGGGCCGAAGACGGACGATCTATTCAGAACATCAACATTTCACCATTCATCCGCAATCTTCCCTTTGGCAAGGATACGACCTCTTTTTCAACGACAAATGCCAGCGGCTCCACTTCCCAGGCGGCTAACATTATGGAAGCCATCGAAGCCAAGGCCACGCTTCTTCTCATTGATGAAGACACCTCAGCAACAAATTTCATGATTCGGGATGACAAAATGAAGGCGATCGTAAGGAAAGAACCCATTACACCCCTTATCGATGTGATCCGTTCCCTGTATCAGGACCAGGGGATTTCCAGCATTCTGGTCACAGGGGGAGCTGGTGATTACTTCGAGGTAGCCGATACCGTTATTCTGATGGAAGACTACCTGCCGGAGGAAATTACCGCAAAAGCCAGGACTGAACTTAGAGATGTGGATACCAAATTCACCATGGACCCAGATTCATTGAACCGTCGCGTTCAACTTCCATCTCCCATGAAAGGAAACAAGGAAACGTTTGCCGCGAAAGGTAAAACCACCCTTCAGATCGGCCAGACTTTCGTGGACATCTCTGCACTGGAGCAGATTGCTGAAGTTTACCAGACCGAGTGCATTGCGTTTCTGCTCAAACAATACAATGATGCAATGGCCACAGGAACTGCCCCCATGGACACGGCAATGGAGCGGATTTTTCAACGATTCACATCCGGTGGCTTTCGAAATATCAAACGAGGAAACCTCGCCGTACCACGGAAACAGGAAGTCCTGTTTACCATCAACCGAACCCGGGGAATCCAGACAGGAAAAAAAGATAAGTAGAAGGCAAGGTTGAGGTTAAGTAAAGATAGAGAACCGGTCATTCCCTGATTCGTCCCTCGCACACTCGCACTCGCACTGTCACGGGCATTGAATGTGAAGCTTGATTCTGATAGATTGTATTTAATGTTTCCGTGGAACACAAGGAGGACGGGGGAATGAAAAAGAGTGTGATTTTGGCGTTTATTTTTATGCTCATGTTTGGATGTGGTGGAAGCGCAGAAAAGGCCACAACGATACAAAAACCTGCGGCAACGGCAGAATTCATCACAGAGGGAGTTCCACAGGAAGTTATCCAGAAAGGCAACGAGGCAGCGAACAAACTTCAAACTGCCCTGAAAACGCAACTGGTGGCAGCTATACAGGAAAACGGCCTGAAAGGCGCGCTGGACTTCTGTTCCGAAAATGCACAGAAACTCACAAATGAAGTCAATCTCTCTTATCAGGGCACGGTCAGCATTAAGCGCACTACCCTTAGGTTCAGAAATGAACAGAACAAACCGGACAAATTTGAAGAATCGGCACTTCAACGGATCCAAAAGAGTATGGCCGACGGCGGGACTCCACCGGACTCCCTGGTGCAGAAAATAACACAGAACGGGAATGTGAAGTACCGGTACTACAAGCCCCTTCTGGTTGGTGTCTCATGCCTCGGCTGCCATGGGGATGAAAAGAAAATGAAGCCTGAAGTTCTGGAAAACATACGAAGAACCTACCCCAATGGCACAGCCACAGGTTACAAGAAGGGCGATCTCAGAGGTGTTGTTCGGGTTGAAATGCAGACGACCACCTCTACATCTGATATTTAGTACGCGAAGCATCTTTCAAGTGCGGTTCAAAAAAATAGCCTCCCGAAGGAGGCTACAAGGTTGGGTACTCATTTTTGTGCAGCACCCAATATGGTCATGAGGGGTCAAAGGTCAATGAACGTGGCTTTCCTTCAGGATAGCTTTCAGTTTTTTTCGAGTTGATTTCCGTTTGATATCAATTGTGGATGTTGATTTCAGATCAGGCTTCCCTGTAGCTGTTTCCACCTTTACCATTGTTTTTGCTCGTGCCTGTTTACGCTTCTGTGGTTTTGTATCGTCCTTGGTGTCCTGTAAAAGCTCTTCAAATCTCTGCTTGAAAGAAATCCGTTGTTCTTTTCTTCCACACTTTTTCACAGGTGAACCAATATATTTTTCAATAGTGTCCCGCAATTTATGCAAAGAAACCGGTTCTTCAAGATATTCGGTTGCACCATATTTGTCCAGCGCCTGGGTTCTGTACACAAGTCCCCGGTATACCGCGGTCAGCATAATAATGGGTAGGTTCGGATTGAGCGACCTGATTTTCAGGGCAACATCAAAACCGGAAACCTTGGGAAGCATCGGATCCAACAAAATTATATCTGGTTTAAATTCAGTAAATTCCTCCAGAACTGAGGAACCATTTTGAACTGTTCTCAGCTCCACATCCAATCCTTCGAAGACCTTCTTCTGCTCCAGAAGTACATTTGGATCATAGTTTGCTATCATAACTTTTTTCGTCAAAGTCCACCTCCAATCAACTTCAGTTTTATAATACCAGTTTCCAACCACCTTATCAAAATAAAACTATAAGTTCAGAAAAATGAAACGGTTGGGGGATAGTACTCTTTTTCCGGGATGGAAGCACTCAGACTGCCAGTCCCGCATCCCCGTTAAAGAATCGCTTCCGGGCAAGAATAATGGTTGTCACTGATGCCACGCTGATGGCTGATGTAATCATATACATGATAATAAGCTGATACTTTGCCGCTTCAATTGGCGTTGCTCCTGCCATCAGCATACCGGTCATGGCACCTGGCAGCTGAATAATTCCAACAATTTTCAGGGTATTGATAATGGGAGTCATGGAAGCCCGCACCGCCTTTTTCAAGTAGTCCCGGCTGGCCTCAGCCGCGGGAAATCCCAGGGAGAGTGCAAACTCCACCTTTCTCCGATTTCCGTCAATTTCATGGTAAAACCGGTCCAGCACCAACGCAGTTGCGGTCATGGCATTGCCAATAACCATTCCCCCCAGCGGGATAAGGAACCTGGGAACTGGCTGAATCACGCCGGTCGCAAGCAGAACGCCGATGGAAACCATTGTTCCCGCAATAATCCCCACAAAGGACAGACCGCACACACCCACAACCTCTTTTGCCCGTCCACGGGCTGTCCATGCCGCAATAATTGACATCAGCAGCAGCAACAAAAGCTGTGACCATAAAGTGTTTAGAGCAAACACGATATGGAGTACATAGCCCACTGCAATCAGCTGTATCATGGAGCGAATGCCGCCCACAATTAGATCTTTTTCCGTACCTACCTTGTTCCACCATGCGATCCCGATGGCAATAAATATCAGAATGGTTGCGTACAGAATTTGCTCCATTCTCATGACCTCCCAAATGCGGCAATCACAGCTGACATACTGCCGGCCACCGTCACCCTTCCCTGCTCAATAAAAATACCGCGATCGGCCAGATTTACCATCCGGTCAACCTGATGGGTTACCTGGATCAACGTTCGCCCTTTTTCCAGCAAGCTACAGAGAAGCGTTTCCAGTCGATCAATTGCGGTTATGGACAACGCAGCAGCCGGTTCGTCCAACAGGACGACCTCAAGATTGCGCAAAGCGACAATCCCGATAGAGATCAGTTGGACCTCTCCGCCGGAAAGGTCGGAAGTCTTTCGATCCAATGTCTTCATCGGTAATCCGGCTGCCTCCACAACATCTTTCACCTCCCAATCCTGCTTCAGGAAGGTGCGAATCCGGCTCAGCACATCCCGGACCTGTCCATCAAACAAAACGGGGCCCTGCAGTACAATACCCACGCGGCTTCTCAGTTCTCTGACGTCCATTTCTCTGAGAGCGTGTCCATGGAAAAGAATCGTTCCCTCTGTCGGATCATCCAGTCGATTGAACAGGCGAAGAAGGGATGTCTTACCGGAACCATTTTCGCCTGCCAGAACCAGGCATTCTCCTTTTCTTACATCCAGAGAAATATCGGACAAGATACGGGTACCCCCTTTTACAAGTCCAATATTTTCAAGCTGAAAGATCGGGACAGGTTCTGTCATTCCTTTTTCTCCGGTTAAACTCGAACGCTTGCTCATAAATGCCTATGATGCAAAGGCTCCAGGTTTGAGTGCAATCAGAGATTCACCAATCACTGATTTTCCCCCTCTCATTCTCTTTCCGTCTCTCCTCTCCATCTCAATTTAAACTTAAACTTATCCCGCTGTGCCTCCGGCGCTCTCACGGTAACGGAATCTTCTTCAGCCATTCCCGATTTTCACGATGCCAGTTCACAGTCCGGCGAATTCCTTCCTCGAAATTGACCTCCGCTTTCCAGCCAAGAATTGTCCGTGCCTTTTCCACGTTGGCCCAGGTTGCCATCATGTCTGCCTTATGGAAGGGTTTTCTTTCAATCTTTGCTTTGCTTCCAAGGTTCTCTTCAATCAGGGAAATCGCATAGTTCAGCTCGTAAGGCTTATTTCCTCCGAGATTGATAATTTCATAGCCGGTGCACTTCTTTACAGCCGCCACAGTACCCCGGGCAATGTCGTCCACAAAGGAAAAGTCCCGCATCTGGGTCCCGTCCCCGAAAACCTCCATTGTGTCTCCGTCTTCAATCCACCGGATGAAACGATACACGCTCATGTCGGGCCTACCGGCAGGCCCGTACACCGTGAAATAGCGAAGAATAGTAACATCAATTTTATGAAGGTAATGGTAGGTGTACGCCATGGCTTCTGCCCCCTTTTTGGAGGCGGCATAGGGAGAAATCGGCTCATTTACCGGCAATGTTTCGATAAATGGCATTTTCTGTCCCGCATAAAGGGATGAGGTGGATGCCAGTACAAATTTTTTGACACGATGACGACGCATCAGCTCCAACAGATTGGTAGTGCCCAGTGTGTTGGTTCGGACGTACACGAATGGGTCCACCAGGGACCAGCGCACACCGGCCCTTGCCGCCAGATTAATCACACCATCAAAGCTGTACTTTTCAAACAATGGCATCAATTCTTCAAGGTTTTCAATGTCTGCCTGATAAAAATGAAAGTTCCTCTCATTTTTTAAACGTGAAAGACGATATTCCTTGACCATGGGATTGTAGTAATCATTCATATTGTCAACACCCACAACCTTTACGCCTCTTTCAAGCAGAAGATCTGCGGTCCTTGCTCCAATGAAACCGGCTGCCCCGG
>PFTO01000050.1:0-8758 GCA_002789615.1 Acidobacteria bacterium CG_4_9_14_3_um_filter_49_7
ACCTGAATTGATGTTTTCTGATTCTCTCTACTTAAACTCGACTTCAAGCTTCTCTTTCCTGTGGTCTGCGCAGCAGCCCGGATTGAAACGGGATTCTGGTGATATTTGACATGAAATGACAGGGAGTTGGTCGTATTGCATCAACAGCCAACTCCCTGATTTTACTAATCACTAGTCACAAATCACTAATCACGGTGCCGCAAAGCAGCACCTCAGTCTCCCCCGATCATGTTGAAAACGCCACCCAGCACGGAACCTTCGCCCACCTGTTTCCCGCCACCCTGGGGTGCCGCTGCATAGATGCGATCCGCGAGGCGGGAGAAGGGCAGGGACTGGAGCCAGACGTCTCCCGGTCCAGTGAGTGTGGCGAGGAAGAGGCCTTCTCCACCGAAGAAGATGGATTTCAGCTTTTTTACCATCTGAATGTCATAGGCTACGGAGGGGGTAAATCCGACAAGGCAGCCGGTATCTACACGGAGAGTCTGGCCCGCGGCCAGTTTCCGGTTTACAACGGTGCCACCAGCATGAACAAAAGCTTTTCCGTCTCCTTTCAACCGCTGCATGATGAAGCCTTCTCCACCGAAAAATCCGGCACCAATCTTTTTGTTGAATGCAATGCCGATTTCGGTTCCCATGGCGGCGCAGAGAAACGCGTCTTTCTGGCAGATAAATTCTCCGCCCAGTGCTTTCAGATCCAACGCCACAATTTTCCCTGGATAGGGGGCTCCGAACGAGGCGTGGCTCTTTCCTGCTCCCTGGTGGGTAAACCAGGTCATGAAAAGGGATTCCCCGGTGATCTTTCGTTTGGCCCCGGCCATCAGTTTTCCCATGAATCCCTGATCTGGCTGGGAACCGTCCCCAAAACGGGTTTCCATGTCAATACCGTCTTCCATGAACATCATTGCGCCGGCTTCAGCGATGACAGTTTCCCCGGGGTCCAGTTCGATTTCGACAAATTGCATTTCTTCGCCAAAAATCTTGTAGTCGATTTCATGGGACTGGATCGTGCCTCCGGTGGTCGGAACCGGCGGTGCTGCTGGTGCTGTCGGGCTGATTGCTGAAGCAAAATCAGCGATCTGCGCAGCTGGCGTCCAGCTCTGGGTTATTCCGTTGGCAAACACCAGTGTTTCTCCGGTTATTTCCCGGGTACGCAGTTTGTTAATGATATCTTCCCGTCCAAATGGCCCTTGCTGCTGTCCCGCGACTGCGATATACCACATGGCTGCATCACTCATTCTATCCTCCCCGTGTTTTTGATTTTATGTACGTTTACGCACAGATAGTATACATCAATTCATTCCAAATTTCCCGTGATTCCGCTCACTTCTTTCAATGTCCAATCTCTCTTATTGAAACCTTTTCTCAACAAAAATGGTATAGATATTTGTAGAAAAAGAGGATGGAAATGATAAAGAAACAAGTACCAATGATCATTCTGCTGATTTTGTCCACGGCCTGCATGAGGGGTCCTGAACAGGTGGTTTACACTCCGGACGGATTTCGTCGGGAAGTGTCGGATCGACTGAGCCACCAATTCGCGGGAATCGGCACAATCTCCGTTCCGGGAGGCAAGGGTGTAACTCAGGTTGTGACGGCGGGGTCACTGGTCACGCCGCCATTCGAGCTCAGTCTCCGTACGAAAGAAGGTCTCCGTCATTGCCTGAAAATGGGGGCCAGTCAACAGGAACGGTTCAATTTTCTGTACAATTGCCTTTTTGGTCACTCGGAACGTTTTGCCTACATCGCAGACAGCACCCTCAGTGCGGATGCCTGCTTTCAGAATCACCAGGGAAACTGCTTTGCGATGACCAATTTGCTCGTTGGTGCGGCGCGGTTTGCCAAGATTGATGCTTACTACATGCTGGTTGAAGACATTATTGGCAATCAGGCCCAGGGAGATACGGTGATTCATACCAATCACATTATCACCGCGGTTCAAATTGGTCCGGAGCGGAGACTGGTTGATTTTATCCCCAATTCAAAGCGATATCACTATGTGATGTTGTTGTCTGATGTGGAGGCTACCGGACTCTACTACAACAACCTGGGTGCCCGTCTTTTGCTCGAGAGGCGGGACAAGGAAGCCGAAACGCTTCTCAGAGTGGCGGTGGCGTTGTATCCCAATTCCTATCAGATTCACAATAATCTTGGGGTGCTCGTATTGAGGAAGGGGATTTTTTTGGAAGCCAGACAGCATTTTCTTACAGCACTCAAAACGGCCCGCTTTCCAGATCTTGTGCTGGGTAACATGATGAAGACATTTGAGAGAAGTGGAAATATGAAGGCTTTTGAGCTGTTGAGAAAAGATCTGGATAAAGCCAAGAAACGAAATCCCTACTTCTATCTGAGCCTGGCCAGTCGTGAGTACAGGAGACATAATTATGCTGGAGCGTTAAGATTGTGCCATATCGCAAAGCGGATCAGCGGGGACGTTGCGGACATTTACCTGCTGGAATTCAGAATTTACGGTAAACTTGGACTGAAGAAGAAGCAGGAAAAAGCATACAAGAAGCTTTTGAAATATGAACATTTTGATAAGGATGCGTTACCCATGCCGGAAGTCGTGGATCCCCTGGAAATACCGGTTGGGAGTGTTGGAGGAAACCCATGATTATGGCTATGGACATTGGTGGGACAAAGATAAAGTATGGAGTGCTGAATCCTTCAGGCCAGTTTGTTTCGTCTTTTCCCAGGATGTTTTCAACGCCTGAAACCAACCTTGTACCGGAACTGAATTCTCTTATTCTTGAGATTCAAAAGGACTTTCCGTTGAAAGCAGTGGGAATCTCCATTGCGGCCAATGTGGGACGGGACGGGACGGTTTTCCATGCGACCAATCTCCCGATTTCGACGCCGATTGAGCTGGGGAGAATACTGACTGAAAATCTGGGAATTCCTGTGAAGATAGAGAACGATGGGAATTGCGCGGCTCTCGCTGTTTCAAAGTCTCCCGGCATTCCTGAAAATGACACTTTTGTGGTGTTGACACTTGGAACGGGAGTGGGGGGCGGCATCATTTACAATGGTGAACTGATGGACTCCGACACCGGCGCGGTGGCCGAATTGGGTCACATTTCGCTGGACCCTGAAGGTCCCTTGTGCGGTTGCGGCAAACAGGGATGTCTGGAGGCTTTTATCGGAGAATCAGCCCTTGTTGAGCGATACAATAGAAAAGCTTCCCGACAACTTCATTCGACACTGGAAATTTCCAGACTACTGGAAACGGAGGACGAGGGGGCTTTAGATGTGGCTCGGTTCGCAGGGGAAACACTGGGCAGGGGCATGGCCATTATTTCTGATATAATAGCCCCACGGTCATTTTATGTAGCCGGTGGTGTTGCCGGACTGGGTGTGCCATTTCTGACCGCGACAAGGGAAAGCCTGTCCCGGCAATGTTTCCTTCGATTATTTACTCGAACACCATCAGTTGAACTTGTCAAGGACGCTCATTTACTCTCCTTGAAAGGAGCATGGGTACTGGCTTCATGAATCGTAACTTTCATTTAACCGGTGGGCTGATTGCTTTACTCCTGGCTTTCCTGAGCCTGTACGATCTGAGCAGAGTTCAGATCTATGACGGGATTACGCCTGCGATTACGGGGAAAGGAGTTCTGGTGCAGAGCGTGACCCCGGATTCCCCGGCACAGCGCGCCGGAATTCGTCCTGGAGACCTTTTACTGGGAGTCGCGCATGAGCTGGTGAAACAACCTTTTCCAATCCCCGAATTACTGCGGAATGGCAAGAAATCTGGAATTCCCTACCTGCTGCAAAGGGGAGAAGATACGCTGACAGTCTCTGTTTCACTGGAGCAGAAACGTGCCATCACACCTTTCCATATTTTTGCGGGTCTGCTGATGATTCTGTTTTTTTTGATCGGGCTGATTGTTCTGTTGAACAATCCGGTGGGAAGTGAGTCCCGTCTCTTTTATTATCTGACCATGGCGCTGATGTTGCTCTTTACATGTTTCTTGAGGCCCCATTCATACTCACTCAGTCATCTGATCATCCGGTCGGTAGGGCAACTTGGATATGTTCTTCTGCCTGCCTTTTTCCTCCATTTCTTTCTGATTTATCCGATAAAGAATCCGATCCAGAAGAAATGGCATTTTCATATCTGGCTTTTGTATGCGATTCCAGTTACTTTACTTGTTATCAGTACTGTTCATACATATATGACAGAAATGCCGATAAATTTCGACTGGCCGTGGGCGCTGTATCTGGCCTACAGTGGAGCCACACTGGCGGTTCTTTTCTTCAGTACCAAACGGGCGGCCCAATCCTCTGAAAAACATGGCTTGCTGAGGATTTACAGCCTGGGAATGCTTCCCTTTGTTCTGGTTGGGATCCCGATGGGAATTGTAAGGAATCATGCCGATATCGCATCCATACTTTCTGCTCCAATGGTGCTGATACCGGTTTATCTTTCCTACCGTATATACAGGTTCGGTTTTTTCAATATCCGGATACTCCTGAAGAAGAGTCTGCTCTACTCCTTCATCCTGTTGATCGCTTCTGTGCTTTACGCGATTCTCCTTTTTCTTATCAACACAATGCTTTCCGACTACAATCTAACTGATCCCTATCTGTATTCCATGGGGTTGGCCGTGGCCATTGTTTTTCTGTTTAATCCACTCCACTCATTTCTTCAGGCACAGCTGGAGGATGTTTTTCTTGAAAAAGAAAAACGTAGACAGCTGGACGTAACAGCCCGTGCGGAACAGATGCTCACAGTCAAAAACCGGGAAGAATTGAACAGCAGGGTAATGGCGCTGCTGACGGAGATCATATCGGATAGTTTCGCTGTACTGGTTCACACTGAAAACAATTGTTTTTGCGATATTGAATCGAATCGACTGGTAACATTGTCGGATCAGCCTGGAAAGTCGAGGTTTTTCCTGCTTGAAAACACCCTTGAAAGTGAGTTTTATCCCTTTTACCAGAAAGGTTTCAGAATTGGATTTCCTTTCCGAAAGGCCGGTCAGATCCGGGCATTTGTTCTGGCGAGAAGTGTATTGTTTGAAGAGGAACTTGAGATTGTGCGGCGAATTCTGCTCCACTTTGTTACAGCCCATGAGAATGAGCGATTGCTCGCACGCCTGTCCCAGCAGATTGAATTGGAAAGAGATATCAAGATTGCCGGCTTCATTCAGAAGAGCCTGATTCCTTCAGTGCATCCGGATAATGCCATGTTTCGGGTTTACGGCGTGTCTGTCCCTTCCAAGGTAATTGGCGGTGATTTTTTTGATTATTTTTCGGTTTCGGGTTCCAACAGAACGGGAATTCTCATTGGAGATGTGGCTGGAAAGTCCATTCCCGCAGCGTTGATGATGGTTGCAGCCAAGGAAACCATTAGTTCTCAGGTTACTTCATTGAACATGCCGGAAGAAATTATGAGTACTGCAAGTGAGCTTCTGGTCCAAAAGAGCAGCGCCAATATGTTTGTGGCGGCCTGTTACTGCTGTATCAACATAAAGGAACGGAGGATTGCTGTGGTCAATGCCGGGATGCCTTCTCCTTACCTGGTCCGGGACGGCAATGTAAGCCAGATTCCCCGCCAGACACCGAGGTTTCCCCTGGGCCTTGTGAAAGGAGTTCAGTACAAGCAGCATGACATGGAATTGAAAGGAGGAGACCGGATCATCATGTTATCAGATGGTTTCACAGAAGCCCTTGATTTTGAAATTGAGGAACTCTTAAGACGATGCGCGTTCGAATCTCCCCGGAATTTTACCCAGAACATTTTGCAGCAATTACAGCGGAAATCCGGAGAGGGACTTGCGGATGATGCAACAATTGTGACGATTGAAATAAAAAACGACCCATTTATGGAGGAATAGTATGGTAAGAAAAATAGCGATTGCCCTTTTTGTATGTGGAGTAATTGCCGCCAGCTACTTCACATTGACCCGTGAACGGTTTTACAGCGCGCATTCAAGGAAGGCATTGGAGTACTATCAGGAAGGTGTGGACAATGTGATGAAGTATTACCTGCCGGAAGGGAAGAGGGACATGGAACTGGCTGCAGAGGAAGACCCTGATTTTCCCCTGCCCCACCTTTTTCTTTTGCAACAGCCCTTTTCCATGGAAAAGAGAAAGGACCAGACTGAATGGTATAAGAAATTTGCTGTCCCTGCGCCGGAATGGACAAATTTTGAAAAGGGCCTGATTAAGCTGGCAATAGATAAGCCGGGTCCGGAGGGTCTTGAAAATTTCGCCGACGAAATTGAGACTTTTCTTAAAAAGTACCCTTCCCGCATGGAAGCTTTCTTCCTGTTGATTAACAAATACCGGCAGATTGTGGAGAACCCCGAGAAACTGGTCAAGTTTTATGAGGCAATGCACCGGCGATATCCCAACAATGCCCAGATTCTTAATATGATGGGATATTTCTATTCGGCCCTCGGTCAACCGGATAAGGCAAAGATGATTTTTGAAAAATATGTGTATATTCGGCCTGATGAGGCGAATCCTTACGATAGTTTCGGCGAGTTTTATTACAACTATGGACAGTTCGGCAAATCGGAGACATACTTTCGCAAGGCATTGACTCGAAAGCCCGATTTTGAAGCGGCCAAACTCCATCTCGCGAGGACCCTGCTTTATTCGGGAAAAGTGTCAGCCACTCTGGATCTTGTGGACAAGATAGAGAAAAACAGGGCCGAAGCTTTCACTGTGAATTCCACCGTTTCCCTTCGTTTTCTCTGCTATGTGTTTACGGATAACAAGGCGGGAATGAAAAAGCTTGTGGATGAGTTGCCTAAGAAACAGCTGATGGATTCTGTTCGCCAGAACATTACCCTTCAGTACTGCATTCAGACCGAGAATCTGGAGTGTGTAAAAGAAATGCTCGAAAAAGAAAAAAGTGCCAGTTCATCGCGGCACAATTACCACTTCCTCCTTAATCAGGCCAATTTCCTTCGCATCACAGGGCATCCAAAAGAGTCTGCAGCGCTGTTGAAGGAAAATGTTTCTGACCATATCCTGAACAGAAGTTTTGACATGCGCTATTATGTGTACTATATTCTCATTGAAGATTACATGAAACTGGGGGAGTTTAATGAGGCCGAGAAATTGGCAAATAAATTACCCTCAGGATATCGAGCGTATTTCTTGATGAAGATTATGGACGCAGCCGGAAAGCCCGACAAAGCGAGGAGCTTTGCCAGAGAAACGCCTAAGGGTTTTCCCGGAGCAGATTCGAACTTTTATGTATTGGCGGAAGCGAGGAAGTATGCAAAACAGGGAGATCGCAGGTAAAATATTGAAACGGGTGCGACTATTCGATGGACTTTCCGAAAGCCAGCTGTCGCAGGTGGTGGGCATGCTGGAGCCGGTAAAGGCGAAAAAGGACAATGCGATCCTGACTGAAGGGGAAGAGGGGCTGGATCTTTACGTCATCCTCCGGGGACAGGTTCGAGTCAGCAAATACGTTCAGCAGGAAGAAGAAGCCATAGCCATGCTCAAGGCAGGGGCATTGTTTGGTGAAATGGCCATCCTGGGTCAGACAACACGTACAGCTTCCGTTATCGCCCATACCGACGTCCTGCTGTACAGACTGGACGGGATACGGTTTATTACATATCTGGAAGAGGATAGAGATGCCGGGTTTAAAATTATGAAGGAAATGTCTATTCTCCTTTCCAGACGCCTCCACGAATTGAATGAGCGGTATCGCAATATGTTATCCATTGCCTCAAGCTGGTGATGCCCACTTTGTGGCGCCGCCCACAACGTGGGCCGTGACTCGTGACCTGTGACTTGTGATTCGCGGGAAAAGGGAAAGAATCGCCGGGAGTGGCGAACGCCTTCTTTTCTCCACTTAAACTCGGACTCAAACTCAAACTTCTATTTCCTGCGGCTTTCATTTGTAACTTTATGCCAATTCCATTATCATATGAACGGTTGATGAAATAGAACCAACATTCAGGAGGAACATAAAATGGCAGACAATATTGTATATCTGACGGATGAGACATTCAAAACGGAAGTACTGGAAGGGACCGGGGTAACGGTTGTGGATTTCTGGGCACCCTGGTGTGGTCCCTGCCGGATGATTGGGCCGGTTCTTGAGGAATTGGCGGTGGAATATGACGGGAAACTCAAAGTCGGGAAAGTGAACGTGGACGAGCATCAGGATGCAGCCCGCCAGTATGGCATTGCCAGTATTCCCACTCTCCTGCTCTTCAAGGATGGGCAGCTTGTGGACCGGGCAATCGGTGCCATGCCGAAGCCTCATCTGGAACAATTCATCAAAGGCGCACTGGAAGACTGAGCTGCAATTCTTTTCGGGAGGTTTGCACCATGCCCATTTATGAATACCATTGCAATAATTGCAACATGGACTTTGAACAGCTGGTGTTCAGCAGCTCTCAGGCAGACAACGTTCCGTGCACCGAATGCGGAAGCAGCAACGTTGAACGGAAGGTGTCATCCATCGCGTCCGCGGGAACGGCATCCGGTTCAACCGGCGGGGCGTCGTCTCATAGCGGTTGCGGTTCCAGCGGATTCGGCTGAGGTTAAGATCAACCAGGCGGTGCCTGCTTAAAAAAAGACAATAAAAAAACCCGCCCAAACGGCGGGTTTTTTTGTAGAAATTGAAAGTTAAACAGGAATCAGGTTCCCTGTGCGTAACCATTACTATAGGCAATTTGTTCGTCTGTCAGTTTGTCAATGGAAAGCCCCATGGTTTCCAGTTTGAGGCGGGCAATTTCCTGGTCCTGTTTCACTGGCAGCAGGTGAACGATCCGTTCCAGGCCCT
>PFTO01000050.1:8767-13426 GCA_002789615.1 Acidobacteria bacterium CG_4_9_14_3_um_filter_49_7
CTGTCAGGCGGATCATAGCCAGAAACTGGTTGGCAAAACTCATGTCCATCACCTCGGAAGGGTGTCCTTCAGCCGCAGCAAGATTTACCAGGCGGCCCTTGGCAAGAAGGAAGATCCTCCGGTTGTCACTGGTAATGTATTCTTCGTTGTTCGTTCTGATTTCTGATTTTGACTTTGCGATTTCCTCCAGATCCGGAATATTGATTTCACAATCATAGTGTCCGGTATTGCAGACAATCGCGCCATCTTTCATGGCTTCAAAGTGACGTTTCACAATAATGTCTTTCACACCCGTGGCAGTTACGAAAATGTCGCCCAATGGTGCTGCTTCATCCATCGTCATTACCCGCATCCCCTCAAGTGTGGCTTTCAGGGCGGCGGTGGGCTTGACTTCTGTCACGATGACGTTGGCGCCAAGGCCCTTTGCCCGCATGGCAACGCCCTTGCCACAGTGGCCGTAGCCTGCAACAACAAAAGTTTTCCCGGCGATCAGCACGCTTGTGGAGCGGAGGATTCCGTCCAGTGTGGATTGTCCGGTACCATAAACGTTGTCAAAATCCCACTTGGTTTCCGCATCATTTACGGCAAAAACCGGGTAGAGGAGTTTCCCGGCATTTCCCATGGCACGGAGTCGGTGAACACCTGTTGTCGTTTCTTCTGTTCCGCCGATTACGGATTCCGCTTTTTCGGGGTGCTTATTGTGAATGGTAAAAATCAGATCTGCACCGTCGTCCAGTGTAAGATTCGGATTGGTTTCCAGTGTCTTATCAATGCACCAGTAAAATTCTTCCGTGTTCATTCCGTGCCATGCGTAGATTGAAGTGCCATTGGCAGCCAGTGCAGCGGCCACGTCATCCTGAGTGGACAGCGGATTGCAGCCGGACCAGGACAATTCAGCACCTGCGGCTCGAAGGGTTTCCACCAGTACCGCTGTTTCTTTTGTTACATGGAGACAGCCGGCAATCCGATAGCCTTTCAGCGGCTGAGTTTCGCTGTACTTTTCTCTGAGTGCCATCATTACAGGCATCCGGGACTCGGCCCAGTGAATCTTCAGCCGTCCCTGCTCACTGAGGTTTAAATCTGCAACTTTGTAAGTCATATATCCTCCAATTAAGTTGATTATCATATGGTTGAGGCATCGGGAATTGCCCGGATACCGAAAAAGCGCCTTATTGTATCAGATTTACTGACAAAGAGCGACTTTCGGCGTTGAGCCGGACCTTAGATGATGGATGGCAGAGATATCATAGAGTTAGTCAATCCGGGTTTTGGTTACATCTTCTGAGTTTCGTATTGCTGAACCCCTTCTTCTGTTTTATTCTTGTCCATAGAAGCCCTGATGCCTGTTTTTTGACAAAGCATATTATGGGATGTCCGGGCTGTTGGCACGATATGCATCATATTGTTTTACCATCAGGTGTGCTGTCTTTAGTAATTGCTAAGCCTGGGTTGAAACTGAGGAGGGGCGAAACTGAAACTGAAAGGACTGAGTATCATGCTGATATTGTCCTCAGGGTGTATGCGGGAGCCAACTCCGGAAGCCCACAGTGATGAGGGGTTTCGCCATGCTGTACACAATCTCTTGGATTCTGAACTGCTGCCAGAAAACCCGATAACAATTCCGGGCGGGAAGGGCGTGACGGTGGCCGTGACTGCTGAGTTAATTATGGACCCCCCTTTTCAACATGGCGGAGAAGTTGTATCCGGATTCTTACCAGATTCAAAATAACATTTGTGTAATGATGTTGAGAAATGGGGACTTGTCAGGGGCAAAGACACATTTTCTGAAAGCCCTGTAATTGGCCCGATTTCCGGACATGGTAATGGGAAATATAATAAAAAAAATTTGAAAACAAAAGAGGGGTATGGAATCACCATACCTGTTGCGAAAGGATCTGGAAAAGGCCAGGAGGCGGAACCCGTATTTTTACCTGAGCATGGCGAGCCGGAACTACTGGCGGCGCAATTACGTGGCTGCACTGGAGTTGCGCGAAATAGCAAAGAAAATCTGCGGGGATATCCCCGCGGTCTATTTGCTGGAATTCAGGGTTTACGCCAAGCTGGGGCTCAGGAAACAGGATGCAAATGCTTATAAGCAACTCTTAAAATATGAACATTTTGATAAAGATGCTCTGTCCATGCCGGAAGTTGTGGATCCTCCTGAAGACACAGGCGGAGGATGAGTGCAGGGCGCCAAAAAAGTGTTCAGTGTTCTGCGCCATGACAGGTGGGAGAGGAAATGGGCGTCAGGTGTGGGTGTTAGAGAGAGCGAGTGCGAGTCAGAAGGTTAAAAACACGGATTCATTTGTTCCAGGTCTCGTCTGAATCTTATCACGACTCAACCTCAACTGTGTCTCAACTTGGCTTTCCTTCTCTTGCGAACACCCACTTTCACTCGCACTTAATTCTTATTGACACAACGGGGCGGAGTCTGGTATTTTTTCTGGCAGTGGAGGCACGTAGCTCAGTGGGAGAGCTCTTCCCTGACGCGGAAGGGGTCGGCGGTTCGATACCGCCCGTGCCTACCATTTTTTTATAAACCAACCCAACACAGAGGTGAACGCCATGGACAAAATTCATGTTACGCTTCCAGATGGGAATGTCCTTGATATTGAGCAGGGCGCGTCTCCGCTGGATGTAGCGGCCGACATTTCTTCCGGGTTGGCCCGGATGGCTGTGGCGGCCAGATTTAACGATAAGCTGATTGATATGACCGTACCGCTGACGGAGAATGGTTCACTGGAAATTCTCACAGAAAAATCACCGGATGCCCTGGAAGTGCTTCGCCACTCCTCAGCCCATTTGATGGCACAGGCAGTGCAGCGGATATTTCCGGAGACAAAGGTGACCATCGGGCCGGTGATTGAAGATGGTTTTTACTATGATTTCGACCGGGATACCCCGTTTACACCGGAGGACCTTGAGAAAATCGAAGGCGAGATGAAAAATATTGCCAAAGAGAAACTGGAAATTCATCGGGAAGAGGTTAGCCGGGAAGCCGCGCTGGATATGTTTGAAAAGATGGGAGAAGGCTACAAGGTTGAAATTATCGGAGAGTTGCCTGCCGGGGAAACCATCAGTTGCTATCGACAGGGAGAGTGGGTGGATCTCTGCCGGGGACCCCATCTTCCCAACACTTCCTTCATCAAGGCATTCAAGTTGCTGACCATTGCCGGCGCTTACTGGCGGGGCGATGAAAAGAATACGATGCTGCAACGAATTTACGGTACCGCGTTTTTCAAGAAGGCGCAACTGGAAGAATATCTGCAAATGCTGGAGGAAGCAAAGAAGCGGGATCATCGCCGCCTGGGCAAAGATCTGGAACTTTTCGCTTTTGAGGAAAAGGTCGGGGGCGGATTTGTGTTCTGGTACCCCAAAGGTGTGACTGTCCGTAAACAAATTGAGGATTATCTCTACAATGAACTGATAAAGCGGGGCTACCAATGGGTAATTTCCCCCCACCTGGCACGGAGTGAATTGTGGAAGACCTCCGGACACTATGATTTCTACCGCGAAAATATGTATAGCCTGTTCATTGATGAGGAAGAATACATTGTCAAACCGATGAATTGTCCCTTCCATGTGATGATCTACAAGAACAAACGCCGCTCTTACCGGGAACTTCCCATCAAGTATGCAGAGAATGGAACGGTGTATCGCTATGAGAAGAGCGGGGCCCTCCATGGAATGCTCCGGGTACGGGGATTTACTCAGGATGATGCCCATATCATTTGCACCCCGGAGCAGGTACACGACGAAATTGAGAGGCTCATTGATCTGGCATTGGATATTTACAAGGTATTTGGCTTTGAGAAGTATAAGTTTGAATTGTCAGTCCGGGACAGCCAGAATAAGCAGAAATATGCCGGAACGGACGGGGAATGGGAAATGGCGGAAGATTCCCTTATCCAGGCCCTGACGAAGAAAGGTATTGAATTCGAACGCATGGAAGGCGAGGCGGTTTTCTATGGGCCCAAGATTGATGTCAAGCTCTATGATTGTCTGGGCCGGAAATGGCAGGCAACAACAATTCAGTTTGATTTTAACCTTCCCAGGCGATTCGGAATGAGTTATGTGGCATCAGATGGGGCGGAACATACCCCCTTTATGATTCATCGGGCTATTTTTGGATCCTGGGAACGCTTTTTCGGTATGCTGGTGGAACAATATGCGGGAGCTTTTCCCCTGTGGCTGGCACCCGTGCAGGTCGCCATAATTCCCATTACCGATGAGAATGTGCCGTATGCCAGGATGGTTTCTGATAAGCTGATGGCTGCCGGGATGCGGGTTTCAATTGATGATCGCAGTGAAAAAATGGGGTACAAGATACGCGAAGCTCAGCTTCAAAAAGTGCCCTACATGCTGGTTGTTGGTAAGAAGGAGGCCGAGAACAACACCGTCTCGGTCCGTGTGCGTGGAAAAGGGGACGAAGGTGCTGTTAAGATTGACGAATTTGTTCAAATGGCGGAAGCACTTATTGAGTCAAAATCATTGGATTTGGCTTGACATTGATAAATGTTCCGTCTATAGTGAAACACTGACTTTGTTGGGGAGGTGTGTCTATTAACCGCTCAGATATTAAAAATTCAAGGGGCAACGGTAAGCAAAGCGGAACCCGGATTAACGAGAACATTCGGGAAAAAGAGCTTCGGGTGGTTT
>PFTO01000150.1 GCA_002789615.1 Acidobacteria bacterium CG_4_9_14_3_um_filter_49_7
ATTCAGAGAGCTTGAATGAACCCAGGATCTCAACAACCCTTTCAGGAGTCAGATCCCCGTATGCCTGGTCGTTGATCAGCATGGCCGGAGGATTGTCGCACATTCCGATACAGTTCGTATATTCCAGGCTGAACATTCCATCCTCAGTTGTTTCCCCAAAATGGATGCCCAGTTCTTTTTCCAGCACACGTACAATCTGCTCTTTGCCGGCCATATCACAACTGATTGTGCGACAGAGACGAATAACTGTCTTCCCTCGTTTTTTCTGGCCCAGGAATGAATAAAACGTAATGACCCCATGGATTTCTCCTATGGGGACATTCGTGTATCGACTCACTTCAACGATTGCGTTACTGTCAATGTGACCGAAATAATTATTGACATCAACTAGTATCGGCAGCAACTGAGTCCGATCTTTGTCATGCTTGAGGAGGATTTCATGCAGCTCATCAATTGCCGCCCGTGTTCCTGTGGTCATCTCACCATCCTTGTTCCTAATTTTTTTGGGTTTCTATTTTTTGGGAATTTCCACCGCACCGACCAGGCATTTGCTCAACGACATCGCCACACAGTCATCTGTATTCAGATTGTAAAAAACGCGAGCGCCCTTGCGTTTTGCCACAACCAGCCCAGCGTATGAGAGGATCTGAAGTGCTCTGGAAATCCGGGCCTCGGCAAACCCGACCTCGCGGCAAGGTTTCCGACACATATAGGTCCCCCGGCCTTTGCCAGTATCAACAAAAGATCAACTCTGCACTCGTTGGATAATGCCTTCATTTTCTGGATCAGTTTTTCTTTCATTCTCCCTCACCACCTTTGTGAAAGATTACACTTTGCAAATTAACACATTTTGTTTCCTTCGCAAGTGATTTATTTCACTTTTTTTATTTCGTCATCCTTTCTTTGACTTTCCCAGGGGAATTTGCTATGTTCGTCCCTGTTGAAGAACCATTTTAATCGGGGGAGGCGCTATGAAAAAACTGCTGGTATTCATAGGATTTATCACAGTTTCCATGATGATGATGACCGGATGTTCCGGAGAGAAAACAGTGAAAATCGGTGCGATCTTACCGCTATCCGGGCCACTGGCATCAATTGGAAAGGACATTCAGTGTGCGATCAAGGTTGGAGTTAAACATCTCAATGCCAACGGTGGCATCCGGAACAAACCGGTTGAGGTCTTCTTTGAAGATTCACTGGGACTACCGGATAAAGGCACTGAAACATACATTCGACTGGTACGGGAGAAAGGCGTCCGTGTTGTCGTGGGTGCAGTTTCAAGCGAAGTCACACTTTCCCTTGCACCCTTGGCACAGAAATATGAAGTTCCACTGATTTCGCCCACATCCTCCAGCCCCCGCCTCACAAAGCAGGGAAACGACTATACATTTCGAGTGTACCCTTCCGACACTATTGAAGCGCGCCGCATTTCTGACACGATGTTCAACCGGTTGTTTATTCGCAAATTTGTCCCTGTAGCCATCAAGAATGAATATGGGTATGGCATTTCAAACGAAATTATACGGATTGCCAGGGGAACACAGGCAATGAATATCCCCGAAGTAATCCGCTATTCCCCGGATTCCACCTATTCAGATTTTCTCGCCATTGCAGAGAAAATCAATGCGCCGGCTCCTGAAGCCGTCTTGATTGCCGGTTATCCTGAAGATTCCGCTCAACTTCTGAAAGCCCTCCACGAAGTCAAAGCAAAAGCTTATATTTTTGTTACTTCTTCTGGTTCAAGGGAAGATTTCCTGAGATCAACCGGCGAAGCCGCTTTGGGCGTGATTTTAGCGAAAGCCCCATTCAACCCGAAGGCCACCGATGAAAAAACCCGCGCTTTCGTTGGTGACTATGTGGACATCTGCGGAAAAACACCGGGCGTATATGCTGCCTATGGATACGATGCAATTACCATCGCCGCCAAAGCTTTCTCCAAGAGCTCGCGTCCCGATGATATTCTCCGTCGCCTCCAGCAGGTCAAGCAGTTCAAAGGTGTCTCCGGAGACATCACCTTTGACCGTTACGGAGATGTTGTTCAGTATCCAAAGATCTTCCGCGTCCGTGGCTTTGAAGAAAACGGCGATCTGAAATGCACCCTCCTGACCGACGAGGACATAGCTCAGATTAAGGACTCCGTACTGAAAGTAAAATAATCTGCTTTCCTGTAAGAATGAAAGGCCGGGAATCATCCCGGCCTTTTTTTTATTGGAAGGGCTATTTCATTGCGCGATTTGTCATTCTCTCCTACAATATTCCGGTGGAGGAATTGGATGTTTCGAATTGAATTCATGCAACGTGCATTGGCCCTGGCAAGACGGGGCCTGGGTTATGTTTCGCCAAATCCAATGGTTGGTTGCGTCATCGTAAAAAACGGCCGCATAATCGGTGAAGGGTATCATCATCACTTCGGGGGCCCCCATGCGGAAATAGAGGCCATCAACAACGCCCCGGAATCTGTGATCGACGCCGACGTGTACGTAACAATGGAACCGTGTTCTCACTTTGGGAAGACCCCGCCATGTGCGGATCGTCTCATTCAGGAAAAGGTGAAACGAGTTTTCGTTGCCATGAAAGATCCCAATCCACAAGTGAACGGGCAGGGAATTCGCAAGCTGGCAGAAGCTGGCATAGAAGTAAGCATTGGTCATCTGGAAGCAGAAGCCAGAGAATTGAACCGATTTTTTATTCACTTCGTGTCAACGGGACGGCCCTATGTCATTTTGAAGGCCGCTATCACGCTGGATGGGTTTATTGCCGATACTACCGGAAACGGTAAGTGGATATCAAATTCCCAGTCACGCTCTGAAGTACATCGCCTCAGGAGCCAGATGGATGCCGTACTGGTCGGCGCCGGCACGGTTCGGGCTGATAATCCACAGCTTTCTGTCCGCATGGTGAAGGGTCGCAATCCTCAGAACATTGTCCTGAACAGTTCGGGGAACCTGCCGCCGGAATCACATATTTTCACAAACGGCACCATTCTGGTTACTGCTCCCGATGCAATGACCGATGAAAAGAAAATTAGATTTGAGAGCAGGGGCGTTCACCTGCTGGAAGATAATGGGTCGGAACTTACCCCAGTGCTCAAGTCTTTTGCTACAATGGGTCTGACATCCCTTCTGGTTGAAGGTGGTGCAGAAATTTTTGGCGCGTTTACTGAGCAGGGACTCGTGAATGAGTTCCTGGTATATGTAGCACCCATCATTCTCGGCGATGGAATCCCGCTCTTTCGCATGCGGGGCAGAACTATGGCAGAAGCAATTCGCCTTTCAGGACAGGATACTAAGATATGTTTACGGGAATTATAGAGGAAACAGGCAAAATTCAAACCCTCAGGAAAAGAGCGGGTGGCATTGAAATCGAAATCACGTGCCATGATATTCTTGATGACCTGTCCGTGGACAACAGTGTGGCAGTGGATGGCGTGTGTCAGACCGTAATTGATTGTTCCAGCACCGGCTTTTCCGTTTATGCCGCAGCCGAAACTTTGAGTAAGACAACGGTAAAACACTGGAAGACCAGAACGGTTGTCAACCTGGAACGTGCGTTGAAAGCCAACGCCCGCCTGGGGGGACATCTGGTTCAGGGTCATGTAGATTCCGTTGCCACCGTCACCCGAATCATCCGAAAGCAGGAGACTTGCCTCCTCAATATTCGTTTGCCGCAAGAGTGGGCAATTCTAACCGTTCTTCATGGTTCCATCTGCGTGAATGGCGTGTCCCTTACCATCGCCCGTAAATCAGGGTTGATTGTAACCGTTTCAGTCATTCCCTTCACACTGAATGCAACAAACCTCCATACTCTGAAGAAGGGAGATACTGTGAACATTGAAACTGATATCATTGGTAAATATCTTTATCAATTTCAAAAGGAGTCAGAATGATTATTCCCATTGAAGAAGCACTGACCCGTTTCCGGGAAGGTGGTTTTCTGATTGTTGTGGATGATGAGAACCGTGAAAACGAGGGTGATTTCATCGTCGCCTCGGACAAGATAACTCCCGAAGCAATCAATTTTATGGCACAAAATGCCCGCGGTCTCATTTGTGTTGCTGTCACAGCGGAGCGGGCACAGGATTTGGCTCTTGAACCCATGGTTCAGAAAAATACTGCCCGTCACTCAACTGCCTTCACCGAAAGCGTCGACGCTGTCTTTGGAACTACGACCGGAATTTCCGCGTCAGACCGAGCCCGCACGATTGAGGTCATTGTAAATTCAGCCGCCAAACCGGAAGATCTGGCTCGTCCAGGGCATGTTTTCCCCCTTGTGGCAAAAAAGGGCGGAGTGCTGAAGCGGGCCGGTCACACCGAAGCATCTGTGGATCTGGCAAGGCTTTCCGGTCTGACTCCCTCAGGTGTACTCTGCGAAATCATGAATGAAGATGGCACAATGGCGAGGCTTCCCCAGCTGACCGAAATGTCAGACAAAATGCAGATCCCTATTGTGACCATAGCCGATCTGATCGCCTATAGGAGTCGTTATGAGAAGCTGGTGCATCGGGTAGCAACTGTAGATTTCCCTTCCCGTTACGGGAATTTTAAGCTGATTTATTACAATTGTGATCTGGATGAAAAAGATTATCTGGCCGTCGTGAAAGGAGATTTCAACGCGGATGACCCTACCCTTGTCCGAATGCACTCCGAATGCAAAACCGGAGATGTTCTGGGCTCAATGCGGTGTGATTGTGGAGACCAGTTGACCGCGGCCCTGCGGAAGATCGGACAGGAAGGTGGAGTGGTCGTCTATCTTCCCCATGAAGGCCGGGGGATCGGTCTTAAGAACAAAATTCTGGCCTATCAGCTTCAGGATCAGGGCCACGACACCGTCGAAGCCAATTGCAAACTGGGCTTCAAACCCGATATCAGGGACTATGGTATAGGTGCCCAGATTCTTCTTGATCTGGGAATTCGAAAACTTCGACTGCTCACCAACAATCCCACCAAGATCATTGCCCTGAAAGGCTATGGGTTGTCTGTTTTGGAAAGAGTCTCTATTGAAATGCAGCCCAACCCCGCAAATCTTCACTATCTGCAAACAAAACGCGATAAAATGGGTCATCAGATCCTTTTGGAGGAGCTCAAAAAATGAAAACCATTGAAGGTAAACTTAATGCAAAAGGGCGCTCTTTTGCCATCGTCATCAGCAGATTCAACAACTTCATCTCGTCAAGACTGCTGGACGGAGCAGTGGATTGCCTCAACCGCCATCACTGCGAAAGCGAAGATATTACAGTCGCCTGGGTTCCAGGAAGTTTTGAAATTCCGTTGGTAGCAAAGCGCATGTGTGAAACCGGGGAATACCATGCTGTCATCTGTCTCGGTGCCGTCATAAGGGGTGAAACCCCACACTTTGACTATGTGTCGGCAGAAGTGAGCAAGGGAATTGCCAGCGTATCCATCGCCCGAAACACACCGGTAATCTTCGGAGTAATCACAGCAGACACCGTGGAACAGGCCATTGATAGAGCAGGAACAAAGGCAGGCAACAAGGGGTGGTCGGCAGCCCTTTCAGCCATTGAAATGGCAGACCTGATGGGAAAGATCGAATAAGTTTTCCCATTCAGTATGGCGTCTTCTTTCAGTGGAAAAGCCTGGAATAATCTGGGATAATATGCAAGTAGATAAATTACAGGAGAATTAAATGAAAAAGATTTTTGGTTTCAGTCTGATTGCAGCCGTGATAGCCTTCTCACTCATCATGTCCGCATGTCAATCTCAGAAGAAAAGTGAAGTGTATCAGGGAAGCGGTAAGGTTATCGCCAACCTCAATGGGAATAAAATTACTGAGGACAAGCTCAAACTCCTGATCGAGTCTCTCCCCCCTCAGACTCAGCAACAATTCCAGTCTCCCGACGGAAAAAAGAAACTGCTGGATCAATTGACTACCCAGACACTACTGGTACAGGAGGCAAGAAAACTAAACCTTGATGAAGATCCCACTTACCTTGTCCGCCGCGAATTGATGACCAACGAGCTTCTTCTCAACCGATACTATCAATATGTGGTGGAGAATAACCCGGCAACAGATGACATTCTGAATAAATTCTATGCCACTCATAGCGATGTAATGGCTGGCAAAACGAGCTACACAGCAAAACACATCGTTATCACTCCCCAAAAAGACGCAAAAGTATCCAACAGTACCGGGACGGATGCCACCTCCGATGCCGCCGCTCTGAAAGAAATCAAAATGCTGCAGGAAAAACTCAAAAACGGCGCGGACTTCGGTGAGCTCGCGAAGAAATATTCTGAAGGCCCTTCCGCACCCCGTGGAGGAGATCTTGGCACATTCGAAAAAGGGGCAATGGTTCCGGAATTTGAACAGGCTCTTGCAACGATGAAACCCGGAGACGTCAGCGGTATTGTCAAAACACGATTTGGTTACCATCTTGTAAAACTCATCAACAAGACGGAAGGAGAACGCAAACCCTTTGATCAACTCTCCCTGAAAGAAAAAGAAGAACTGAAAGGTAACTTCTACAGGTCCATTCTGTCGGGTACGGTCGAAACCCTGAAGAAAAAAGCGGCAATCGACATCAAGTTGTAATTGTGCGAAAACTGGTCCTTCTCCTTTTATTACCATTGCTTTTTGCGTGCAGTGGCCGGAATCTTTCTCCGGTTCCGGACAACGTAATTGCGAGCATAGACGACCAGGACGTGGTGCGTGACGAATTTGTATTGTATCTCCAGGCAAATTACGCCGACATTCTTGAGGAAAAGGACGAGGAAATTCTGAACCGGCTCTTTGATAATTACCTGGAACAGCGCACGCTACTGAACTACCTTAAGAGCCAGAATCAGCTTCCATCCGAAAAAGAAATTGCCGAGTACCTTCAATTGACTGGCAAAACACAACTACTCATCACCTACGATCTGCATCAAAAGCGTATCCTGGCTTTGAACACTTCGCTCATTCTTGCTGAAGAAAAATTCGAGAACATGCTGTCAGAGGAAGCACCGCTGGTAACGACTGAGGAGGCCCGAAACTACTACGAGCAGAATGTCAACGAATTTCTGAAGGGAGAAAGCTACTGTTTCGTCCGATTTTCTACCAGCTATGCAGACCTGCTCAAGGATGCCAGATACTGGCTGGTTCACCGAAAGAAGAATCTGGATTTCTTCCGAAAGAGATACCAGGACATCGAGATTGAAGAGAATTGCTTCCAGGCAAGTGAAATACCGGACCCTTTTCTGAAAACTCTGGAAGAGCTGAAACCAGGCAGGGTATCAAAGATAATCCAAACTCAACTTGGGGCTTCTGTTTCCTATAATTTACTGACGATAAAGCAAAAGCTCGCCCCGAGAAAACTGCCGTTTGAGGATGTTGAGGAAACAATTCGGAAAAAACTGGCCGCACAAACCCTGCAGAAACGCATTATAAAGAAAACACAAGAGATGATTCAACAATCACGAATTATTGTTTACCCGGACCGCATTCTGGTGTTTAATTATAGCGGGAAGTTTCCCGTTTCCCATGGGGAGGAAGAATGACAAAACGCGCACTGATTCTCGTTCTATTCATTGTACTGACACCAGCTTCTCTTGGCCTTTCAAAAGTGGTAGAGAAAATCGCTATCATCGTTAACAACCGGGCGGCCACCCTGCTGGATTTAAAAAAGATTTATGATGCCCGGTCCTCAGCCCTTTTCCAGAACTATACTGGAGCAGAACTCCAGAAACAAATTGCCACACTGAAGAAACAAGTCATTGAGGAAAAATTCGAAGAACTCCTGCTCCTGGAAAAGGCTAAACAGGAAGACATCAGCATCACAGATGAACAAATCGAAGGTTTTATTCAGCAACTGTTAAAGGAAAACAACTTCAAGACGGAAGCACAGCTCGAAAACGCGCTGATGCAATCTACCGGAATGACACTGCAAGAATTTAAAGAAAATCAGAAAACTCAAAATACCGCCAGAACAGTCATCAATCAGTTGGTTGTCAGAAAAATTCAAGTGGACGACGCTGAGATGCAAGCATATTATGCCCAGCATCAGGGTGAATATGAATCGCCATTCACTTACTCCCTGCAGGAAATAGTGATGTTCTACAATGATCAGAACAGGGACAGCGTACTTGCAAAAATGGAAGAGTGTCGGAAACTTATTATGAGGAACAAGCTTGGTTTCGGCGAAGCTGTCCAGAAGTATTCTGAGGCCGGCTCCAAAGATTACAACGGTGAAATGCAGAACCTGAAGAAGGGCGATCTGAACAAAATACTGGAAAAAGCTGCCCTGGCCTTGAAACTTGAGGAAGTCTCTCCAGTAATTGATATTCCCGGCTCTTTTCATGTTGTTCGGCTGACCAAGGTCAATAAACCTCAGGCCCGCCCTTTCAAAGACGTCAAGGATGACATTCGAAGCAAAATACGGGAACCCCAGATCGATGCCGCCATCAAGAAATTCATTGCTGAACTGAAGGGAACTTTCTATACGCGGGTGGATGTAAAACCGGAAGACCTGTGAGACTGGATCTGTTTCTGAAGAAGACCATGATTGTAAAACGGAGAGCCGTAGCCAACGAATTGGTTCGATCGGGTCGAGTATTGCTCAACGGTTCCCTTGCCAAGCCAGGCCGTGAGGTGAAACCGGATGATATCCTGCAACTACCGCTTCACCGGCGACGCCTGAAAATAAGGATAAAGGAAATTCCGACTCGGCCTGTGAAAAAGGGAATGGAACTTACTTATTACGAAATTCTGGAAGAGGAGACTGTTTAAATGGACCATACATTTATAAAAGATTTGAAACCGGACTGGAAGGGTGACGAAGTTTATATGCTCAAATTGCTTGCGATTCGAGACAAGAAAAATGGGGGTCAATACCTGTTCTTGAAATTCGGAGATTCAAGCGGAGATATCATCGGCATGATGTGGGATAATTTCGAAGAAGCCGTGGACACTATAAAACCAGGCGATTTTGTTAAACTTCGCTTCCGAATCCAGTTATACAACAACCAGTTGCAGATGGTGGTCACCAAACTCCGGAAGGCAACTGACGATGAAATAGAAGACCCCACGATTTTCTTTCCGGTAAGTGAACGTCCACCTGAACATATGCTGGACGAAGTTCACCAGATTATTGAAACAGAGCTCGAAAATAGCTTCCTCAAGGAACTGGCAACCCATGTATATAATGATCCGGATGTAGTGGAACTGGCTAAAATCGCCCCTGCTGCCAAGAGTCTGCATCATGCGTACAGGGGTGGATATCTCGAACACCTGGTGACTCTGCTGAAACTGGCAATTCAGGTAACTCCGGTCTACCCATTCATCAGTAAAGACCTTGTTCTTGCCGGACTGCTTTTCCATGACCTGGGCAAACTCTGGGAACTCTCCTATCAACGGGAATTCAGTTACTCCACCGAAGGCCGACTCCTGGGGCACATTGCAATCGAATACGATTATATTGTAGCCCGGATTCGGGAAATTCCGGATTTCCCGGACAATATCCGACTTCATCTGCTGCACATTATCCTTTCGCACCACGGTGAATTGGAATTCGGATCCCCAAAACGACCCAAAACCCCGGAGGCATTAATGGTTAACAGCCTCGATAATATGGATGCCAAACTCAATGCCATGCGCCAGGCCATTGAAGCAGATGTCCAGTCAGATCATCCGGACTGGACTCCATATCTCCCCATGTTCAGTCGCGTGATTTACAAGAACCGCCCCTGAAAAGAATTATGACTCTGGACTCCCGCACCGTTGGACAAGATTGCTCGCTACCGGCAGCAGTCACCATTGGTTCCGTCACCGTAAGCCCTGCCACTTTCCTGGCCCCCATTGCAGATATCACGGATGGCCCTTTTCGTAGGATTGTCCGGGAATTTGGTGGAGTGGGCGCCATGTTTACTGAAATGATTTCCTCCGATGCATACACAAGGAAATGTGAACGTACCCTGCACATGGCCCGGTTTACAGAACAGGAAAAACCGCTCTTCTTCCAGATTGTCGGAAAAGAACCGGATCGAATGGCAAACGCTGCAGAAAT
Organism: Acidobacteria bacterium CG_4_9_14_3_um_filter_49_7; assembly: GCA_002789615.1. GTDB lineage: Bacteria > Acidobacteriota > Holophagae > Thermotomaculales > Thermotomaculaceae > UM-FILTER-49-7. The sequence goes on from PFTO01000150.1 coordinate 9,998, forward strand.
GGCAGCGGCTGCGGGTGCGGATGCAGTGGACATTAACATGGGCTGCCCCTCCAGCACCATAACCCGCCATGGCAGTGGTTCCGCCCTGCTCAAAGATCTGAAACTGGCAGAACTTATCGTTTCTGCAGTACGAAAACGAATTTCCATCCCCTTAACCATCAAGATTCGCAGTGGATGGAACAACCAGTCCCTGGTCTTCCCGGAGTTTGGGAAAATGGCAGAAAGAAACGGTGTCAACGGAATTTTCTTTCACGGACGGACACGGAAAGAAATGTTTCGAGATTCTGTTCATTATGACCAGATTGCCCAACTGAAATCCATGCTTTCAATTCCCGTTATCGGAAACGGAGACATCACTGGCCGAGAAAGTCTGAGTCGAATGATGGACACGGGATGTGACGGCATCATGGTTGCCAGGGCAGCCATCAAGAAGCCCTGGATATTCGCGGAATTGACATCAGATACCCATGTTTCACCGGGTTTTCTCCTTTCAATCATGGAAAAGCAGTTCCTGGAAATGGCCGACATTTATCCGGAAAAGCTCGCGCTCCACAAGATGAAAATCTTTACCGGATGGTACTCCCGTTCCATTCCAGGAGGCAAACAACTCAGGGTCAACCTGAACAAAATAACCTCTATCAATGAAATGACCCAATTCATTCACAATTTTCAAAGCTTGAATCCCTGATTTATACTTGCCTGGTTACCGGAAAATGAGTACATTATGAAATATGTCTGCCGGCTCTTTGATAATTCAAATGACAAGCTACATGAAAAAAGAAATATTTTATAGCAAATGAGGTGAATAATGGCACTGAAAACCATGATTTTTATAGACGGAAGCTGGATTTTTCACAACAAGGGAGAGATTGTAAACGCCTTCCATGATCCAGACTTCAAAATTAACTATCAAAGCATTCCCCAGGTTATTTCCAACCATCTGGCCGCGACCAGTGAAAAAGAGATCGACATCGTACGGACCTGTTTTTTCGGATCCATCCCCATTAACAAACCCGGATTCGATCCCGGCCCCCAGGAAGCCTTCTATGACTACCTGAGAAAGGAATGTTATTTTGAAACGGAAATTTACGAAATTGACTTCAAAAACCAGGCGGGAATGTCCCCTCATGAAAAATGTGTGGATATTGCCCTTTCAACTTCGATGATGCACTACGCATCTCTCCCCGGCTCCATTGACGCAGCTGTGCTGCTGGCTGGTGATTTTGACTACATGCCGGTCTTGAGACGTGTAAGGGCAATGGGGAAAAGAACTCTCCTGACAGCACTTCGACGCCTGGGCAACATCTATCCGACTTCTCAGAAGCTCCTCAACAGTACGGACCTGTTTGATTTTCCCCACCTTTACCTTGAAGAACACCTGGATGAAATCCGACTGGTAAAGGAAACAAAGAACCGCAAGTGTCTGTCCTGCGGAGTAGAAGAGCTGACCGACTGGAGCGGACCCACATTCTATTGCAGTGAGTGCCGGGACAAACACCGGGAAAATTCAGAATTTAATTAACCCTATAAGGAGTAGAAATATGCGTAAATCACATTTTCCTGTGTCATTTTTTATTCTGGGAATCGTGCTCTCGTTGACCGCATTTCCGATCTTTGCCAGCGATATCAATAGCGAGCTGACGGCCGCCGTCAAGGCAGGGAATCAGAAAGAAGTAGACCGCTTGGTTGACCTGGGAGACCTGTATGTGGCAAAGAATGTTGCCGGTCAAAATGCATTGCTATACTGTTCGAGAATCGGGGACATGCATGCAGTTCGAAAACTTCTGGATGCTCACTGCAAGATTGATTCACGGGACAAGGGGGATAACAAGGGCTGGACAGCTCTGATGTATGCAATTGACAATGGGAATGTAGACATCGCTACATTGTTGATTCAACGGGGTGCCAAACTCGATCTTGCGCCCAAAAAGGGCAGCTATGTCGGCTGGCGTCCTCTTCAGCTGGCGATTCAAAAAGGTGAACTGAAATTGGTTCATCTTATACTGGACAAGGGTGCTGAAGTAGATTTCAGGGAGAAAATTCTCCGGATGACACCCCTGATGATTGCCGCTAACACTGGCAATGTCAAACTCACCGAACTGCTCCTGGAAAAGGGGGCAAATTTTAAACTCAAGGACAAAAAGGGTTGGACTCCGCTGATTCACGCGGCAGAAAGCGGCTCGCTCGGGACAGTGAAGGCTCTGGTCAAAGCCGGAGCGGATGTCAACGCCCGGGACAAAGATTGCTTATCCGTACTCCAGCATGCAGCGGCCCGGACAACTCAACTGAGGTCAGCAGAACATGCTCCCGCTAATTTTGAAAAGGTCGTTCCCTATCTGGAAAGCCGCGGTGCAAAGATGATTCCGGGTGCATAAGGGAACAGGGGAACAATATCAATGAACAAACTGACAAAAGAACACCTGGAAAAAGCCCTCAGTTACTCCGGATACCGTGATCTGGTTGACTCCCTTCTGGAACAGAACAAAACCACCGGGAACAATCACTCGGACAAAATGCTGGAATACAGCCGACTAAATGTCCATCGGATGTCCCGGATTGACCGTACCACAAAACTAACAACAGAAACGGTTCAGATATTGAGAAATCTTGAAAACAAGCTGATCTGGCTTGTTCTCACTGAAGCCTGGTGCGGGGACGCGGCACAGAATCTTCCCGTCATCGCAAAAATGGCATCTGTGACGGACCATATATCTCTGAATATTCTGCTGAGGGATGAAAATCCGGACATAATGGATGCATTTCTGACCAATGGTGGGCGAGCCATCCCAAAACTCATTTGCATGGATGCCAATACTCTGAAAATAAAATGGGATTGGGGTCCCCGACCCGCACCTGCTCAGGATTTGCTTCGGATACATAAGACAAGGCCGGACGAAAGCCATGAGGATTTTGCAAAACAGGTCCAGCTCTGGTATGCCAAAGACAAAAGCCTTACCCTGCAGCTGGAATTGCTGACCCTCTTGAGTTTGCATGAATAGCTGTTTTTCGGTATAGTAGCATGCAGTTAGGGAGGACTTTTTCATGAAGAAAGCATTGATCCTGCTGAGCGGCGGGCTGGATTCAGCAACCGTGTTGGCGATTGCCCTTAATCAGGGTTTTGCAATCACTGCCATGAGTTTTGACTACGGACAACGCCATCGGATAGAACTGGAAAAATCCAGGCAACTCTGCGAGAAATATAACATTCCTCACATCATAATGCATGTCCCACTGACCAACATCGGCGGCTCTGCCCTGACTGATCCGGCAATTGAAGTACCGGATAATCCTCAGGAAAGTATCGGAGGCAGTATTCCCATCACTTACGTTCCAGCCAGAAACACTATTTTTCTGGCTGTGGCCGCAGGGTA
>PFTO01000197.1 GCA_002789615.1 Acidobacteria bacterium CG_4_9_14_3_um_filter_49_7
AGCCAGAACGTAACGGTAACGGTGAACGCGGCAGCCCCGACTATCGACAGCTTCGGTGCCAGTCCGAGTACCATTACAAGCGGTGGCAGCTCGACCCTCAGCTGGACGACGACCAATGCCACCAGTTGCACGATTAACGGATCTTCCGTTGCGGTGGACGGCTCCATGACGGTGAGCCCGACAACCACAACGACCTATACCTTGACTGCAACGGGTAGCGGTGGCAGTGTCAGCCAGAACGTAACGGTAACGGTGAATGCGGTAACCCCGCCACCGACGATCGACAGCTTCGGTGCCAGCCCATCAACAATTGACGAGGGCAGCAGTGCTACACTGAGCTGGACGACGAGCAACGCCACCAGTTGTACGATCAACGGATCTTCCGTTGCGGTGGACGGCTCCATGACGGTGAGTCCGACGACCACCACTACCTACACCCTTTCGGCGACGGGCGATGGTGGCAATGTAAGTCAGAATGTGATTGTTACAGTTAACCCTGCATCCGGAACAGTGGAAACACGAACCTTCAGTTCCGGTGACGTTCCAAAATCCATTCCGGACAACAATTCCACCGGTGTCACTTCTACGCTGGTATTGAATGATGGCCACAGTATTCAGGATTTCCAAGTTACGGTGAACATTACCCATACCTATATCGGTGACCTGGTTGTGTCCCTGATTTCCCCCTCCGGGACGGAAGTTATCCTCTCCAACAGGGCAGGTGGTTCTGCCGACAACATTAATCAGACCTATACGCTTACAAATTTCAACGGTCTGGATGCGGTTGGGACCTGGACGCTGAAGGTGAAGGATTTGGCCAGGTATGATACCGGTACAATCGACAGCTGGTCATTGGCGATTAAGGCGACATACTCCAGCAGCACACACGATTTCCCCAGTACAGATACCCCGATATCTATCCCGGATAACAACACTACCGGAATTACCAGTACACTCAATGTAAGTGCCAGTGCCACAGTCACCAGTTTTGCTGTAACTGTGAACATTACCCATACCTACATTGGTGACCTGGTAGTCACATTGTATGCGCCCAATGGGTCCACCACAGTACTTTCCAACAGGGAGGGCGGTTCTGCCAATAACATCAACAAAACGTGGACGGTAACGGCCAGCAGTGGTCTTGCGATCCACGGGGATTGGAAGTTGAAGGTTACAGACGGAGCTGGTGTGGATGTTGGTACGCTTGACAACTGGAAGCTATCATTTTCTTATTAAAGGATAGCAACTAACTTGAAAAGAGGCGCGGGGTTTTCCCCGCGTCTTTTTTTATTGCGACGGATTGAAAATGTTTGCACTTGAACAGGGAAAGGCAATCGTTTATCCTGAACTTGAAAAATCTGAAAAAGTTGGGTGATATGCAAGAGATCGGTTTGCAATTGAAGAAACAACGTGAAGCAAAAGGACTGGAGTTGGCGGACATTGAAAAAGTCACCAAAATCAGCATCAGGTTGCTAAGAAGTATTGAAGCCGGGGATTTCGGCGCACTCCCCTCCGGCGTATTCGCGCGCAACTTTGTTCGCCAGTATTGCAAAGCTGTCGACCTGTCGCCGGAGCCGATTCTGGAGAAAGTGTTTGTGGTAGAATCGGATCTTATGGAATCTGAAGATGGTCCGGAAGAGAACTCCCATGTCCGAATAATCGTTTTCGTTTTTGTTGTTGTTCTTCTTACCGCAGGCGTTTTCTGGGGATATCAGGGGGGTTGGTGGCGGAATTTGCTTTCAACCGGGGCCAAACATAACGAGCCGGCTATATCTTCCCCGTCGCCATTGACTGAAGCTTCCTCAGTATCGACAAAAGATGAACAAAATGCGATGAACCCAAAGGAAGAACCCGATAGCAAAAAATTGTCCGCAAAGAAAACGCCGACTCGATCAACAGATGTTTTGGACGGAAAAGCTCTAACGGATGATTCTGATCAGAATAAACTTGATGTTTCCGAATCGGCGGATAGCAAATTTCAGGATTCTGCCACACCTGTTGATAACAAAAGCACGGTTTTCCCGGTCCGTTTTGAGGCGGATGAGAAATGTTGGATCCACCTGAGATGTCCGGATAAGGAGATGGATTTTATCCTGATGAAGGGTGAACTTTATACAACAGTCTGTTCAGATCCTGCCATCATAAGTGTGGGAAATGCAGAACATCTCCGTGTTTTTGTGGATAACCAAAAGGTGGTTTTCCCGGCAGGTCAGCGGGTGGTGAAGGATTTTGTCTTAACCAAAAGCGGTCAGAAGAGTGATTGAGTTGCCATGTTGGATCTGAAGAAGAAAATATTAGACGGAAGCATCCCGCAGGATGTTCTATCCGCAATTGCCACACTAACCTTTCCATTACCTACAGATCAGGTTCTCGCATTGTTTCCAGTGGTTTACCAGAAAGGGGATGAGGGAATCCAGGAAGCGGTTTCCGTTTCTTTTTCTGAAATTCCCACTGAAGTAGTTGGTGATTTTTTGATTCATACAGACGAAATAGATGTGTTGTCTTTCTATTTTGAGTTTCTTTCAGATGGGAGCCAGGAAAACGCGGAAAAATATTATCTGGATATCCTCAGAAACCCAGCATGTACAACCGGAATTCTTGAGAAAATGGCGACTCTTTCTTCAAGTGCTGTTTTGAATTATCTGTTGAACAACCACTCACTTCTGCAATCTCATTCAACAGTATTTGACAACCTGAAAGAGAACGATGCATTGTCCCCGGCCCAGTCCCGACGATTGCAGGAGTACTTGAGGTTTGGATTAGTCGGGGAAAAGGCGGATGAGGGAACGGCAAAAGAATCTGCCCTAGAATCAACAGAACAAGCGGTTGAAGAAGATGTGGCTGAGCTGAAAGAGGGGCTTTCAGGTGAAGATCTTGCGATTTATTCGGAATTGGTAGCAGAAGAAAACGAAGAGAATCTAAACGCACCATCCCTTATTGAAATCGAAGACGATA
>PFTO01000190.1:0-1532 GCA_002789615.1 Acidobacteria bacterium CG_4_9_14_3_um_filter_49_7
CACATCACCCAGCTCACGGCCGGCGATGAGATGAGCCATTGTACCGCCGATCTGGCCGGCACCCACCAGTGCAATTTTCTTTCTACCCATGTTAGTTCTCCTTTCCGGAAAAAGATGTCCGGATACATTGGCGAAAAAAGGGAAGTTCGAGCTTTCCTTCTTCGCAATCTGCGTTACATATTGGCAATAATCTTGTCTCCGAATTCGGAGCACTTCACCAGCGTCGCACCGTCCATCAAGCGATGGAAATCATAGGTAACCGTTTTATTGAGAATGGATTTTTCAACCCCCTTCACAATCATGTCAGCTGCTTCCGTCCAGCCCATGTGTTCCAGCATCATCACTCCAGACAAAATTTCGGAACTGGGATTGACCTTGTCCAGGTTTGTGTATTTGGGTGCAGTGCCATGGGTGGCTTCAAACACCGCTATTCCGGTAATGTAGTTGATATTGGCGCCCGCCGCGATACCGATTCCGCCCACCTGGGCCGCCAGCGCGTCAGACTGATAATCTCCGTTGAGGTTCATGGTGGCTACAACATCAAACTCCTTGGGCCGTGTCAGGAACTGCTGGAGCGAAATATCCGCGATATTGTCTTTGATCAGAACCATGTTCTTCCATTTTCCGTTTCCGTGGCTTTCCCAGAGTTTCAGAGAGGCCTCTACTTCGGAAAGAATTTTCTTTTGCTTTGCTTCATCCAGCTGGTCGTACCAGGGCTCAATCATTCTGGCGTTTTCTTTCAATGTCAGATCAGGATTCTTTTCCTTATTTTCCAGTGTCCAGGCTTCGCGCAATGTTACGACCTTTTTCCGGTATTTCGGCTCCGCTGCCACCTGGTACCCCCAGTCGCGGAATCCGCCTTCGGTGAACTTCATGATATTACCCTTGTGGATAATGGTGACGCTCTTGCGAGCATGCTTTAATGCGTAATCAATGGCAGAGCGCACCAGCCGTTTGGAACCCTCTTCGGAAACCGGCTTTACGCCGATGGAAGAACACTCCGGAAAGCGGATATTTTTGACGCCCATTTCGTTGATAAAAAAATCAATCACCTTCTTTGCTTCAGGCGTGTATGCCATCCACTCAATGCCAGCGTAAATGTCTTCCGTATTTTCACGGAAAATGACGACATCCACATCTTCAGGATGTTTCACCGGGGAGGGAACTCCCTGGAAATATCGAACCGGCCGCACACAGGCAAACAGATCCAGATTCTGGCGGATTGTCACGTTCAGGGAACGAAATCCACCACCCACCGGAGTTGTCAATGGCCCCTTGATGGAAACCTTGAACTCTTTCAGTGCGTCCAGACTTTCCTGAGGCAGCCACTCGCCCAGCTTATTAAATGCTTTTTCGCCGACAAATACTTCCATCCACTGGATCTTCCGTTTGCCGCCGTATGCCTTCTCTACAGCACTGTCCAGCACCCGCTTTGTTGCGCGCCATATATCAGGGCCAGTGCCGTCCCCTTCGATGAAAGGGATAATGGGATTGTCCGGAACATTCAGTACTCCGTTCGTAGTCGTGATTTT
>PFTO01000190.1:1566-2136 GCA_002789615.1 Acidobacteria bacterium CG_4_9_14_3_um_filter_49_7
ATGAGGATCCTCCTATCAGAATTCAAATAATTCTATCACCAGTAATGGGCAGCGTCAATGAAAGACAGGGATTGAAGAAGGGCAGGTTTGAGATTGAATCTAAGTGGGGTAAAAGAGGACAAATGGCCCATTCCCGATCTTTACTCTAACTCGGACTCGAACTTGCTTCCCGGAGTGGGCGTAATGCGTGGGTGGCAGAGGGGCAGGGAATCGAGCATTCCCTGCCTTTTTGTCACTCATCACCCTTCACTCATCACTGTCCGAAGGGCATTCTGCCCTTTTTTTGACCCGGATCAAGTTCTGATCTCAGGGACGGGATATACTGCTTGTCTGAAGGAGGCCCGGTATGATTACATTCCCAGTTCTGGCGTTCTTGCTTCTGGCAGCTCATTTTTCCCGGACAAACCTGGCCGGGTTGGCAATCGCCTGTCTACTGCTTCCATTTCTATTTTTTTACAGGAAACGCTGGGTGCCCCTTGCGGCGGGGATTCTGCTGCTCATGGGTACCGTTGTCTGGATTGTCGCCGGGTATCAACTGGCGATGGTGAGGATTCGTTTTGGACTGCCGCA
>PFTO01000190.1:2192-6504 GCA_002789615.1 Acidobacteria bacterium CG_4_9_14_3_um_filter_49_7
GGATACTCCTTCGGAAAAAATCCCGGGACCGTTATCCGGGTGATCTGCCCTCCGCCGGGATCTCCACCTGGGTATTCTTTCTGACTGCCGGGACCCTCTCCATGATTCAATTGAAAGTTCCCCTGAACATGCTCCTCTTGAACCGCTTTGTTCCTGGCTTCGGCTGGCTGGAAATCGTTGCACTTGCCGGGTACGGTGCTGTTGTTGCGGCGCGTATTTATGACCACAAAACCCAGGCAAAATGGCGAATCCGGGTCTGGCACCTCTTCACCATCGTTTTTTTCGGCCAGTTGATTCTGGGATTACTTGGGTTTGATTCGTTTCTGATGACCGGAAAGCTTCATCTCCCTGTACCGGCGTTGATTGCGGCGGGTCCCATCTACAGGGGCCATGAATTTTTCATGATATTTCTCTTCCTCGGAACCATTGCCCTGGTGGGCCCGGCATGGTGTTCCCATCTCTGCTACATCGGGGCATGGGATGACGCCTCTTCCCGGTCAAAAAAGGTGCCCGGATACTATCGAAATGATCCAATTCGAATTGCCATTACTGTTCTGGTAATTGGCATGGCGATTCTACTTCGAGTGTTCGGCGTTGGCTGGATCCCCGGAACGATTCTGGCCGCCATCTTCGGCCTGGCCGGTGTCGGCGTCATGCTGATATTTTCCAGAAAGAAGGGCACGATGGTTCACTGTACCGCCTACTGTCCCATTGGTTTGTTTTCAAATACACTCGGTAAACTGAACCCCTTTCGAATTCGCATTGATCTGGGTGGCTGCACCTCCTGCATGGCCTGTGCCCGTGTCTGCCGCTACAGTTCGTTAACTCTGGAAGATATCCAGGCAGGCAGACCTTCCCTTACCTGCACCCTGTGCGGGGACTGCATAACCGATTGCCCCCACAACACCATCCATTACCATTTTCCGGGGTTGAGCGCGGAAACAGCGAGGAAGCTGTTCATTGTCCTTGTGGTAACTCTCCACGCGGTGTTCCTGGGCGTGGCACGGATCTGAGGCGGCGTAGCCGGATCAGTGACTTGTAACTTGTGATCTGTGACTTGTGAAATCAGGGAGCAAAACGGGAAAACGTCTTGCTTCCATAAGTTATTTCATTGTGCAAATTTTTGAACGGAGGTAGTAGTGGATATGGAATATCAGAGTTTTTTTGATGAGATTGAGAGTATTGTACTGAGAGATGAATTAACTGAATTTCTTGGAGTCAATAAGACTGGAATGATTGAAATTACATATTTGGATATCGTAAAAATGGCAGGACACAGCTGTGCAACGGTAGCTGGTGCTTACTTGATGGCGTTAAAAGGTCTTAGAGCATTGTACGCTGAGGAAATCCCCCAAAGGGGTGAAATAAAGGTCGAAATAAAAAATTCGCCCACCGAACATAATGCAGGTGTTGTGGGATCTGTACTTTCCAATATTACAGGAGCAACAACTGATTATGGCTTTGGAGGAATTCCGGGGGGCAAATTTAATAGAAGGGGTCTCTTGTTTTACAATGTTCCAATTGATACTGAAGTTCGCTTTACGCGTCTGGATACCAAAAAACAAATCGGCATAAATTATCATCCCGGGAAGGTGGTAAATCCTGGGCAAATATTGATGAGCGCAATTGGTCCTGATGCTTCACCGGAAGACAAAAGGACATTTCCAAAACGCTTTCAAGAAATGGTTAAGACTGTATTTGAAAACAGGAACGCAGTAATAGACGTGATTGAACAATAATATCTGTTGCTTACTATGGAAATTTCCCAATTTTCAAACAAAGAAATCAAAACTTTGAAGACCTTGCCATAGAAAAACGGAGGAAGACATAAATTCAAAAGAATGTAATTAATAGAAAATAAAAATTGCAAGCCAGTCTCCAAGTTTGGAGCAGTTGAAAATTTCAAGAGAAGAAGCGTCTTTTCTTGTTTCCCTATCTTATCCCCCGTTCAAAACCTGACATTCGGGGCAGTGGCCGCGAGCCGCCTCTTGACAAGTGGAGTCTGAGGTATAAGTTTTAACTAAGACTTGAAAACTTATGTGCTACAAATGGAGATCATTGTGGAGAATGGTAATTTGGAACAGAAGGAAATGTCTATGATTTCAGAGTTAAATCGGTGGAAAGTTCCGGGGCTTCTGGGTTGGCTCATTGTGACCTTTGCCGCTGCCGCTCTTGGAGCTGGAGCGACGGTACAGGCCAAAGCTTTCTATGGCCAGGTTGTCCGACCGGCCTGGACACGCCTTCCTATCTTTTTGGGCCAGTCTGGACACTTCTGTACGCAATGATGGGCATTGCCGCGTGGCTTATCTGGCGCTCCGGTGGATTTCGATCCAATCGAACGGCACTGATGTTATATCTGGTCCAGCTGGTCCTGAATGCGCTCTGGAGTTGGATTTTCTTTGCCTGGCAAAGTGGCTTCTGGGCGTTTGCCGATATCCTGGTGCTCTGGGTTCTTATCATTGCCACTCTCGTTTCTTTCTGGCGCGTGCGTCCGCTGGCGGGGGGACTGCTATGCCCCTACCTGCTGTGGGTAACGTTTGCATCTGCCCTGAACTATTCGGTGTGGCAGCTCAATCCCCAGATCCTTGGTTGATGGTGTTGTTGTTTTACAAATCATTCAAGCCGGCATCGCTTCCTGGTGCTGCTTAATTCAAATGTGGCAATTTTATTGAAATGAGAATCTGGGACATTAATCCGGGGTACTTAAACCGACAAAGTCTGCTTGGTGAGCATCGTGAGTTGCACGGTATCGCCTCGATCATTCTGAACAACAAAAAAGGTTATTCTCAACATCCTGAAACCATCCGCTGGGTCGGGTACGGTTGGGCACTCGAAATCCGGCATAAACAATTGGCATGTGAAATGGCCTTGAGAGGATACACCGACAGGTCTCCGGTTAACATGCAGTCCAGCGGGGGAGTCTGGCCGCCACAATATATCGACGAACCAGGCAGGCAATATCAATTACTCAGGGAAAAATACAAAGATAAGGGAAAAGGCCGAATACCGTTGCCACTGAACCCGCAACAACTTTGGAGTCAACACAAATATTCTGTTCTGGCCCGCGACCAGAAGCTCTACAGAGAGATTGGTCGGGATGCCGCGAGTGGAAATCGTGGTTTTTCTGAGCTGGCAACACTGTTAACAGATACCTTAAGAATAGCGCCGACCGAAGGCGGCATCCGGAATGCCCTGCAACACATGTGGGGCCATGTGTCACTTGACGGCCATCAGAAAACGCCGGACGTTAATGGCTGGTCGTTGAAAGAGCTGCTGACTGAAATCCAAAAGAGGGCGAGGAAGAATAATGAACCATACCTGATTGCTTCTACAGCGTTAAGTGATCTGATGGTCTGGCCTTGAACCAACAGTAGAGCCGATTCGTTAACTACTTGACATTCAGTGAAATGAAGTATAAGGTTTAGGGAAAAGTTACTGCTTATGTTCTAAAAACAACTGTTTTTGAGCAAAAGGAATAGTCTGCTGGAATAGAGGGCCTCATTTATGGAAATCTCGGATAAAATCTTAAATCTTCTTTTTACCTTTCTGCCTTCATTGAGCGTTCTTATCGCATCTGTTGCAATCCTGTGGGGTTGTTATTGGTTCCTTATCGGGAGACGTCCGGAAATCGGTAACGAGCGCAAATTTCCCCTTCAGATCCTGATGCTGGTCCTGACGATTGTAAGCATTCTGGCAATTGTCATTACATTACCCATAAGTGAGAGTTTTCGAAATCAGATAATTGGTCTAATTGGAATTCTCATTTCAGGAATAATTGCGTTCGCATCAACAACTGTTATCGGGAACTTAATGGCCGGAGTTTTGCTTCGGATAACAAAACCCTTCCGAACCGGTGATTTTATAAGCGTTGGCGACTTTTTTGGTCGTGTCTCGGAAAGCGGGTTATTTGATACGGAGATACAATCTGAAAGTCGAGAGCTTATCGCTTTCCCCAATACATACTTAATCAGCCACCCGGTCTCTACAATTAGAAGCTCAGGCGCCATCGTCTCGGCCACTCTGTCCTTAGGATATGATATCCATCATTTGAAGATTGAACCTTTACTCATTAAGGCGGCGGAAGAAACGGGACTGAAGGACCCCTTCGTTCATATCCTTGAACTTGGAAATTTTTCCATAACTTACCGGATTTCAGGTCTGCTTGCGGACGTTAAAGGGCTCCTCACGGCTCGTTCAAATTTATTCCGAACTGTACTGAAGACTTTACATGGTAATGGTATTGAAATTATGTCACCGGCTTTTATGAGCCAACGCCGGATAGGTGAGGAACAGAAAATTATTCCAACTTTCG
>PFTO01000190.1:6522-13283 GCA_002789615.1 Acidobacteria bacterium CG_4_9_14_3_um_filter_49_7
AAGAAGGTGTAGGTGCGGAGGAAATCGTTTTTGATAAAGCGGATCAGGCAGAATAAATGGAAACTGAAAAGCAGGAATTAATTGAGGATATCAATAAACTGGAAAGCGCACTGAAGGAAACGAAAGATAAACAAAAGGAAGAGATTAAAGGGAAGATTGAGATGAAGCGTGAACGTCTGAAGGCTGTTGAACAGGCACAGATCGAAGCAAGCATAGAACCGGGCAAAACTGAGCCAATCATTTCAACCGACACGAAAAAACCACGGCGTTGAACTTGGCGCTTTCTTTTTCATATCTCCTAAACAAAAGGCCAAATCTGGCATTCCGCCAACGGCTGATCACTCGCTGATCAGCCGTTTTTCGCCGGTGAGAGTGCGGATGTCTGTGGCATCCTGAGAAACTTCAAGACAACCTCTGTAGGTGCCGTCAGGGTCCCGCATTGCGAAGTACTGGATCAGGACAAAGCGGCTGCCATGGGTAATCCAGAATGATTCTTTGTTTTTGCCCCCGTTTCGGAAGGCTTCCAGAAGTTTGTTGACCATGTGGACGCTTTCCGGTGGATGACAATTCTGCACGGTTCGTCCGATAACGGCTCTTGAACGTGAAAACAACCTGTCTTTTGGGTTGGAGAAGTAAACGACTGTGTCGGTTTCGTCAATAAGTGTCATGTCCACCGGCAGAGTGTTGAGCATTCGGATGAGCTGTTTCTGTGTCAGGGTGCCGGTTTCCAGATTCAGCATGCCGCTGTCCGGCCCTGCCGGTACATCGGCATGTGTCTTTTCTGCAGGGCACTCAGGCGTTTCGATGAAGGCAAAGCCCAGGTCAAATGAAGCCCGGCGCAGTTCATCAAATTCTTTTGCCGGAACGGTTTCTGTTGCAAGGGGATAGACCACCAGTTCTTCTTTGAATACCATGCCGTGGGCGAGGAAATAATATTTCCCCAGTTCCCGGTTCAGTTCCGGCATAACCGGGGTTTCCAGCGCGAGGAGCTCCCGAAGGGTCCGGACGGATTTGCGTATGTCGGAATCAATGGACCACATGACCTGCAGGGGACGTGGAAACTCCCAGCGTTTTTCCAGGGCGGGGAAGAGGACATTTTCTTTCTTGTCGTAGTGAACTTCAAATTCAAAGAGTCGATCAATAACGTTTCGCAGCTTGACCACTGTTTCCGACGATGGAGACGCCAGCTCTTCTGCTTCTTTGTTCAACTGTTTCACCGCTTCCCTCGTTTCGGCAAGGTGAGCCTCCAACGCCCGGTTTTCAGCCATCAGTTCGTACAGGAAGGTCTCCGGTTCCGGCCGCTTCCACGGATACTCTTTCAGATATTTGTAGAAAACGTTGATCACTTTCCCGATCGTTTCCTTGATGGCGTCAATGGAGACACCGAGGGCGAGCTGACGAGTCTCCATCTCCACAATGTCCCTTGGGGTGACATTTTCAATGGCGTATCCATATTTGTCCATCAGTTCCCTGCCGTTTTCGCCCTTGACAATTCCCATGGAAAATTTCAGCAGGCTTTCAACCTTGTCTCCATTTCCATGCAATAGCTCCGACATGTATGTCCCTCCTTCAGTCCGGTTTCCGGAAAAAACAAGCAACCGATCCGGCCTCAGCTTCTTTTCTCAAGTGTACTGCAAAGCCCTTTTGTTTCGCAAGGTCGAGGAGGGGGACCGGTTCAAACGGGGCGATTACTTTCAGGATCTTCCCCGGTTTCAGTGCAGCCAGCTTCTCCATTGCAATGGAAATGGGCTGTTCGCCTGAATCAATGAAGGGGCGGATGTCCAGGGTTTCGTACACTGTTTCCGGTGCGAACCAGGGAGGCGGGGATGTTTCTCCTGTTACACTCTCTTCCACTTCCATTTGGTCCATGCCGGCAGCCCGGCGAAGTTCATTTATCAGACGGGGCAGAGGCACACCTCCTACCTTGGCCACCTGGCGAAGGGTGGCGACCTTTGCCACAGTTCTTCTCAATACCGGGTTTTTCAGTTTTTCAAATTTCGGGGACAATTCCATAAGGACCGGTTCCAGTTCCGGAAAATCATCCAGCAGGGCACCGACTTTCGTATCCGGGGTAATCTCCCTGGCCTTACTCTTATTCATGGCTTTCTCCTGTTTTGTCGTTTGCAGGGAGTCGCTGTTCCCCTGTCAAGGCTCGTTTTTCGGTCAAATCCTGGCTTACTTCCAGAGTCCCCAGGTATTCGCCTGATTCATCCCTGAGCGCAAAATATTCGATATGAATAAATTTTGCGCCGAGATTGATCCAGAACGCGGAGTTTTCCTCTCTGCCGGCCTTGAAATCAGATAGAATTTTTTCCACAACGTGCATACTCTTCGGCGGGTGACAGTGCTGGACCTTCCGGCCGATAATCGCCTTGCTCCGGGCAAAAATCCTTTCTTTCCCCCGGGTGAAATATCGTACCGTGTCATCCCTGTCCACAAAAGTCATGTCAAAGGGAATGGTGTTTAGAATGGCTGTCAGTTCCACCGGTGTCATGGTCCCGGTACTGAGGCGAATTCTACCCGATGCATCCCCGGTTGTTGGTTCCTCCACATCCGCAGCCGGTTCCCATTGGGCCTCAGGCTCAATGAGACAGTAGCCGTAATCTCCTGTCTGGTGGTGAATCTGTGCCCATTCTGTCTCATCCAGTTTTTCCCAGGACATGGGGAATAGTATTTCCTCTTCTTTCATCACCATTTCCGCCGTGGCGTTGCCTGCGGGCTTCAGCGCGAAATCCACCAGCGCGGACAAATCCCCGACCGTTACACGATCGGTAAATTTCTCCAGGGCATCTGACCCGGCCTTGAGCCAGGCCCGGATCTCGTCGTGTTTCCCCCACATAACAGTGGAAGGTCCGGTTATACCGTGATTTTCCAGGAAGGGAAACAGCAGATTTTCTTTGCGAAGATAATGCTTTCCGACATCCGTCAGTGAAAAAAAATGCTTGCGGATATTCTCAAACACCTCTCCGGCCGGAACCGACTCATCCAGTGATTCTAATTCGTTGAACAGCTTGTCCAGTGCGGTGACTTCCCACATTATGGCTTCATTTTCCTTTTTAAACACGTCCAGCGGATGCCCTTCCGGTACAGACAGATTCGCAGGTTGTTCGATGTGGCCTCTGAGAGCCTGGGCATGCACATCGCAGAGTTTCAGGATCTCCTCCTGCGGTAATCCCTCCGCCATCAGTTCCTGCTCCACCTGAACCACCTGCTCGTACGGCACCGTTCCCAGAAGCCGAACCAGCGAGCCCCTGACGCTGTCCACCGCTTCTCCACTGTTTAATTGGCGAATCATATGTTTTAGCAGTTCTTTCCGCCTGTCTGCGGAATGCAGTGTTTCACTCATATTCTTTCTCCTTCCCGGCACTGAAGCCGGAATCATTTCTTACCGGATTTAATCATACTATAAAAGTAAAGAATAAAATTGTTCCAGAACAAAAAACATCAAAAAGACGTAGAAATAATGGGTATTGACTCAGGAAAGTGTTGGGGTGACGTTTTTACAGCTTGTTGTTCCCAGAATGCGCTATTTTTGGTAAAATACAAATATTGAATTTCCGTTGAGGTGAGACATGGAGAGAAAGACATTTTATACACTGAAAGAAATCATCAAATGCGGCAAAGGTAAGCTGTTCGGTAAGGATAATGCCCGGTTGCCTGTAAAAAAAATGCGAATGATAGATCGGATAGTGAAAATTGTGGAAAATGGCGGCAAATATGGGAAGGGCGAAATTATCGCGGAACTGGACATTAACCCGAAAAAGTGGTTCTTCAAATGCCATTTCCCGGGAGACCCGGTCATGCCGGGCTGCCTCGGCCTGGATGCCCTCTGGCAGTTGCTGGGGTTTTACCTCGGCTGGAAAGGGTATCAGGGCAAGGGCCGTGCGCTGGGAGTCGGTGAGGTGAAATTCACGGGCCAGATTCTTCCCAACGCACAGAAGGTGCTCTATCACTTGGATATCAAACGGGTGATGGCTTCCAAGTTGAAAATGGTCATTGGAGACGGCAGCGTCCTGGTGGATGGCCGACTGATTTACATGGCGCAGAATCTGAAAGTTGGGCTTTTCGCATCCACTGAAGGGTTTTAGCCCTTCCGCTTTCAAGCAGCAAGAGTCGGGCAACGCCGTGTGGTCCTTTGTGTACGGTGAACGGCGGATAATCCAGAAGAAGTAAATTTACCAGGTGTAAACGACCGCGGGCAACATGCGATCACCTGGTTTTGTATTTGCGGTGGAAGAAATGTCCTCGAACATATTTGCCGTACAGTACTTCAAATAGAATCGAAACAAAGATAAATGACAAGAACACCCATATCGCCCCGGGGTTACTTGAATAAGTGTGAACCAGCAGGGTTATAAACGCTGCAATGCTTGCCAGAGAAGCGATCAGAATGATCCATTTATTTCCGTTGATCTTGTCGCGGAGCCGATACGCACTGATATTAACCATTGAAAATATGAGGAGAAAACCGGCGCTGCCAATAATCGCGATATTTGTTAAGTTAATCAGATTTCCCAGCAATAAGCTCAATACTGTTGTAATTAAAACACCCATAAAAGGGATATTCTTCCTTTCCCAGTCAAGGACTTCTGGGAGCTCTCCCTCTTTCGCAATTATAAAGCCCAACCGGGCATTCCCGAAAAAAGTCGCATTAATCGCAGAAAAAGTTGCCAGAAGTGCGGCAATAGAAACGATGATGAAGCCTGTTTGTCCAAGCGCAGGTTTTGCGGCAACCGCCAATGCGTAGTCCTTTGCTTTCAAAAGTTGTTGTTGAGGTACAGTGCCGACAGTGACTGTTGCAATCAGTATGTATAGAACAATAACCAACAATACGGAACCATACAGTGCCCTTGGTAAATTTAATGAGGGGTTTCTGATTTCCTCAGCGGCGTGGGCGATTAGTTCAAAGCCCTCATAGGCGACGAAGATAATCATCCCGGCAACAACAATAGAAAAAGATCCTCCCCATTGATTCGGTGAGATTCGCTGGGGGTCAATAAATGAGATGCCGGATACGATGATCAGAGTCAACAGTATGAGTTTAATCACTACAATCGCAGTTTCTGATTTACTTACAAAAGAGGCACTTATCAAGTTGATCAGAGCCGGAAGCAAAATGGCGAAACTCACCAGCAAATGTTTCCGCCATTGTGTGGGGTTGCCGTGGAAGAAGGTCTGGGCATAAGAAGAGAAAGCAACAGCATATAAGGAAATCGTGACAAGATAACTTAACCAGAGCAACAAATTTGTGCTGCCTGATAACAGGTTATGCTTAAAGGCATTATCTACAAACACGACGGTCCCGCCACGGTTCTGGTATCTTACAGAAAGCTTTGCGTAGGAATAAGAAGTCAGTAATGCCACAATCCCTGCGAACAAAAAAGCTAAAGCAGTTGCCCCCCGGGCAAATGAAACGGCTTCGCCCAACACCGCAAAAATGCCACCTCCGACCATGCCGCCTACGCCGATTGAAACAGCACCGAACAGGCCAATTGTTCTCTTTTTTTGAACCATAAAAGTCCTTGTTTTATTTAATGTTCAGTACCTAAATAAATAAAATATCACTGAATCTGATGATACTTTGACGCCAATCCGACTGTCAATGACAATTCTCACTTTCCTGTCTGACAGTTCCGGTTCCCGGCAAGAGGACCCTTTCCTTCTCTGGAAACCCGGTGTAAACTGAGGTGGAATTCAACTGAATACGGGGCAGTGTCCATTCTGATGTTGCCTTTAAAAAAACTACGGGAGGTAAGAATGAAGCGCTTTAATCTGAAGGACATGGTAATCGGATTTTTGTTGGGCGTTATTGTGGTTCTGGGAATAGCCGCGAGTTCCGCAGCACCTCGGGAAACCTTTTCCAGTATGCTGGACATGGGAAGCAATCACTACTATATTATGACAAATGAAGGAATTTACCATGTGAAGATCAGGCAGGACCATATCACCGATACCAGCCGTGTGGCCACTATCAAAGACATAAAAAGAGACGTCGTCATTCGATACAACCGGTAGGATGTCCATGGGGCAGACGAATTGACTCTATGTGCCAGGTTGGTTCGCAGGATATAGTTTTCACAATTTTTTGTGGGTGAACAAGGAAAGAACTTATGGATTTTGTACGGACTCCCGATTCCCGTTTCAGTAACCTGAAAGACTATCCTTTCGATTCACATTACGTGGAATTGAATGGGCTGAGGATGCATTATGTGGACGAGGGGCCTGAATCGGCTTCTCCCATCCTGATGCTCCATGGAGAGCCGTCCTGGTCTTATCTTTATCGACATATGATTCCGATTTGTGCCACGGCGGGGAATCGGGTGATTGTGCCCGACTTGATGGGTTTTGGCAAATCCGACAAGCCCACCCGGGTGAAGGACTATTCTTACCAGTTACACATGGACTGGATGACGGCGTTTGTTGAGGCATTAAACCTTCAGAACATCACATTGGTTTGTCAGGACTGGGGATCCCTGATTGGGCTGCGGCTGGCCGCGGAAAATGAGGCTCGATTCTCCCGTATCGTCGTGGGAAACGGGATGCTGCCGACAGGTAATCAGTTGTTGCCTTCGGTTTTCAAGATGTGGAAGATGTTCGCGCTTTACAGTCCATGGTTTCCCATCGACAGAATTGTGAATGCCGGATGTTTTCGAAAGCTGAATGGTGAAGAACGCCGTGCCTATCGGGCACCTTTCCCTTCTTCCAGGTACAAAGCAGGGGCCCGTGCCTTTCCCCGACTGGTCCCGACAAGCCCCGATGAT
>PFTO01000139.1:0-2681 GCA_002789615.1 Acidobacteria bacterium CG_4_9_14_3_um_filter_49_7
GTCAGAGGGTCAGACCGAATGCGTGCTGAAACTCGCCGGAACAATTGACAAACTGGTAAGAATCGGAGCGGACCGCATCTCTACATCTCCCGGCATCGGGGAAGTGGATGTCAATCTGGCCCACCTCATTGATCACACTTTGCTGAAAGCCAACGCCACAACTGAAGAGGTTACAAAGCTCTGCCTTGAGGCCAAACAATACACATTTGCGTCCGTCTGCATCAATCCATATTTTGTGCCCCTTGCCGACTCCATTCTCCACGGCACCGACGTGAAAGTCTGCACCGTTATCGGATTTCCCCTTGGCTGTACTTCAAAGGAAGCCAAAGCTTTTGAAGCCGCCAACGCGGTGAAGCAGGGTGCGGAAGAAGTGGACATGGTGATCAACGTTTCAGCATTGAAATCCGGAAAGTTTGCGGAAGTGGAAGACGATATCCGGGCAGTACGGAAAGCCGCCCCGGATGCCATTTTGAAAGTCATTCTGGAGACCTGCTACCTCACCGATACGGAGAAAACCGCCGCCTGCACAGCCGCGAAAAATGCCGGGGCTGACTACGTGAAAACGTCCACCGGTTTTGGAACCGGCGGTGCCACTGAACACGATATTGCTCTGATGAGAAGAACCGTTGGCAGCAGGATGGGGGTTAAAGCCTCCGGTGGTATCCATGACTTCGAAACCGCATTGGGAATGGTCAAGGCCGGCGCCACCCGCATCGGGGCCAGCGCCAGCATCAAAATCGTTTCCGGATAATCAGCCGACGGAAAATCCGGTTACTGATCTCCCAAAGAGAAGTGTTCTGTGCTGCTTCGCCACCTGTGTTCAGAGTTCTGACTGGAAAGGGAAAAGAAAGGATTGAGCAAAGACTGTGGTAGCCCATCTGTTCTAACGCCCACGCCCGCTCATAACGCCCACCCCTTCCCCTTTCCACACAACCGCGGTTAAGGTGTTATTTGTTTAGTACTGTCCCTGTAATATTTCTTTGCGTTCCGGGCATGCTTTGCAAGAGATTCTCCTTCCCTTTCAGGTCATGACACCCGTGCCGCAAAGCGAGCACAGGCACCGGGACCGTTGCCAGTCCTCGTTTTGCTTATCTTGACTCTTATCCGCGTACCGATTCCCTTCCACGTCTTTACTCAACCTTGCTTCTACTCAACCTCAACCCTCTCTTGTTCCAGTGGAGCAATATGCATCAGGAGGCTGTCACCGTCCACCATGTCGCCGACAAAGACCGGACATGACGCCACTGTGCCGTCAAAGGGACTGCGGATTTCCACCTGCAATTTCATGGATTCCATCAGTATCAGTACCTGATCCTTTTCCACAGAATCCCCGGCACCAGCCATCAATTCCAGTATTTTCCCCGGCATGGGAGACTTCACACTGCCATCGCTTTTGTGTTCACTGCCGGCACCTTCCCGGCCCCTGCTGAACTGGAAGCGTTGCACCTGTCCGCCCATCTGGAGCCAGGTATGTTCCCCTTTCGTGGTCGCAAAGACGGCTTCCGGTTTTCCGTTTACCACGGCACTGCAAATTCGGCCATCCAGGCCTGTCATAACCGGCAGGGTGACGGTTTCCCCGTTGATGACGGCGGAAAGCACACCATTTTCCAGTTTCAGGCCTTTCAATTCATTTTCCTGTCCGTTCCAGAGTATCCGTGTCATGTCATCCTTCCCCTTTCATCATGGTAACCGGATATTCACCGGCGGATAGAAGTCCTGGCTGTCTCCGGGGGCTGCCTGCTTTCCCCCGTTTCCGTTCGTTTTTCGAAGGGCTGCGGCCAAAAGTAGCATTTCCTTCGAAATCTCATCCTGCTTTGCGGTAAGGTCAGCCCGATAGTGATCGATGAAACTGGTGTCCAGTTCCCCTGACTGAAAAGCGGGATGTTCGACTATCCGCATGAGAAATTCTCGATTGGTTGTAACACCGAAGATGACGAAGTTTGACAGCGCCCACTTTGCCCGATCCAGCGCATGCTGTCTGGAATGTCCCCTGACCACCACTTTCGCAATCATGGGATCAAAGTCGGCAAAGATTTCGCTGCCGGTTGTCACTGCGCTTTCCACCCGGATGCCCGGGCCGGCCGGTTCCTGGTACAGGAGAATTTTGCCCGGTGACGGCATGAAACCCTGGTCCGGGTCCTCAGCGTAAATACGAAATTCTATGGCATGGCCGGCACCTCGAAGTTCCTGCTGTGTGATCGCTTCGACGGTTCCCATTGCTTCCTCAATCTGCCATGCCACGAGATCCACGCCGAAAACTTCTTCTGTTACCGGATGTTCCACCTGGATTCTGGTGTTCATCTCCAGGAAATAGAAATTGAGACTTTCATCCACGATAAATTCAACGGTTCCGGCACCAATATAGTTGACGCTGTCGGCTATTCGAACCGCAGCTTCTCCCATTTCCCGGCGGCGCTTTTCGTCCACGACCGGGGAAGGGGACTCTTCAATGATTTTTTGATGGCGGCGCTGGATAGTACATTCACGCTCTCCCACGTAAACGGTCCGACCACCGGTGAAAGAAAATATCTGGATTTCAATGTGCCGGGGTTTTACGATGTATTTTTCCACAAATACATCTTCACTACCGAAGTAGGCCGCACTCTCGGATTTTGACATGCGGATGGCGTCAAAAAGAGCTTCCGGATTATCCACCCGGCGCATTCCTTTGCCACCCCCCC
>PFTO01000139.1:2688-2887 GCA_002789615.1 Acidobacteria bacterium CG_4_9_14_3_um_filter_49_7
GGCCTTTACCAGCACCGGAAAGCCGATTCTATCTGCCATCTTTTTAATTTCAAGATCACTCTGGCCGTCAATGGAAAATCCAGGTACCGGCGGCACATTCGCACTTTTCGCGATTTCCCTTGCCCGTTCTTTGTGTCCCATCAGGTCCATGGCAGAGGCGGGAGGGCCGATAAATATCAGGCCGCTTCCTTCACAAAGC
>PFTO01000169.1 GCA_002789615.1 Acidobacteria bacterium CG_4_9_14_3_um_filter_49_7
AAACTCCCTCCGGCACAACGCCGTATCGGGTGATGCCGGTGAGACGGTTTGCTGAACCCAAATCTACAACCATGTCTGTCACAGAAGGCAGGAGAGAAACAATCCCTCCGGCCATTCCCTGCAGACAAATCAATAAACTTAAACAGGCAATCCACCGAAATCGATTCAACATTTCCTCCCCTTACCGATGAAAACGAAACACAAAACCGCCATACCAGGTATCTCCCAGAGTACCGTATCCCCTGACAAGCTGATAATTCTCATCGGTCACATTACGGCCCTTCAGGTAGGCGGTCAGATTTTCCCTGACGCGGTAATCCACCTTCAGGTTGAACAGCGTGTAACTGGAAAGCACCACCCGGGCAGCGGGCCAGGCGGAAAAATCCATGTCATCCCGGCTACCGCAGGCGATCATGTTGAGGTGAACGCCCAACCGTCCCCGCAGATAATCCAGCTTCGCGTTGAAAGAAGAATCCGGTCGGCGCAAAAGCCTATCTCCGGTTGTATCGTCACTTGTATCGTAATAATTGTAAAACACGGACCATGACAAAACATCTCCACCGTATCGCACTCCGGCTTCCAGCCCCTTGATGGTGGCCTGCGCGATGTTGTAATAGCTGTATGTATTCATGTCAAAATCAATCATGTCGTCGTAGCGGTTGTGAAACCAGATCAGCGACACTGTCAGACGCTGATCCACCAGCACCTTTTCCAGCCCCAATTCATAGGACCTTCCCTTCTCCGGGTTCAACTCCACGGTTCCGTATGGCGAATAGAGCTGGTAAAGGGTCGGGGACTTGAAAGAAGTCCCTGCATTGGCACGGATACGAAAGCCGGAAGAGCCGAGGGGTCGGACCACGCCGAAAGATCCCGTCACTTTTGAACCGAAGATCTCATGATCGTCATAGCGTAACCCAAGGTTCACATCCATACCCAGGACATGTTGTATCCCGGACACATAGGCGCTGCGGGTAATGGAATGACGGGGAGTAAAAATGTCATCGTAGGGCCCATAGGAAGATTCGCTGTGATATTCAGATGACCCAGCTTCCCGGCTGTATTCCAAACCGAAGGACAGCGACGAATTTTCTGAAAACAATAGCTGGTTATGCCAGTTATACCGGGTGAGGGAACCGTTGAAACGACTGTTGATGGTGGGGGGATACGCCTCTGACGGGTTGTGATAACTTCGTTCATTATCCCCGTAAGTCACCGTAAACCGGCTCACACCGTCAATGCCGAAGGGGTTGGACAACTCATAGCTACCTTTGAAATGTTTCTCAGTACGGTCAAAGCGGTAAAACGGATTATCACCGCCGGGGCCGCCACTCGTATCCAGGTCTCCATCCGCATTGACCACAATACCAGTTACATTCATCGTGGAACGACCGAAACTAAACGTCGTTCCCCCGGAAAACGACCGGCTTGTGTAGCCATCAGTCTCAGTATTTCCGTCCGCACGGGCCGCCGCGGAAATCCCGTTGGTATCAAAAAACGTGCCCGAAAACCAGTAACTCCCGATGGAAAATATGTCCCGGTAACGAACACCCGTTGTCCAAGTAGCATTGGAGCCACCTTCCACCCGGATACTGCCCCCGGTTGTACCGCCACTCGTGATAATATTGATCACACCGGCCACCGCGTCGGAGCCATAGGTCGCGCTGGCAGGGCCAAACACCACATCCACCCGCTGGACCGAGTCCAGGGGAAAGGCGGAAAGATCCACTGACCGGTCCGGAGTCATCGGATCATTGAGCTCCATCCCGTCAATGAGTACCAATGTCTGGCCCGGTTTCGAGCCCCGGACATAGACCGATGCAGGACTGCCGATGCCCCCGTTCCGGTTCACCACAATGCCCGGGACCATCTGGAGAACATCCATGATTGTTGTGGCACCGCTCGCATCAATGTCCTTGCGGGTAATCACCTTCACTGTCCCGGAAAGTTTCTTCGTCTCCACCGGATTTCTTGTGGCGGTAACGGTAACTTCATCTGTAATCTTCGTCGCCGAATCCACCGCAAAAAGCGGTGAACCCAAAAAGAAAACCCCCAACAATACAGAAAAAACCATGCGCATACAAAACCCCCTTCATATGTTGAAACAAATAAATTGGACTTTCGGAGAATGAATGGTAGATGAAATCATTCGCCGAGCCTCCGTCAGCTGAAATGTCCAGGCAGGTCTTCTGACTTACGGATCAACCCTCCGCCGGGCCTTCCCATTCGCCTCATGGCAAACAGTGGCATCTTCCGGCTTTGGTCCCCGATTACAGCGGCGGGCCCGTTCCCGATTTCCACGGGATTCCCTTTTCACCCCACAGGGGGCCTGGCAAATCTATTCTGGCACGTTTGTCTCGTAAAAACAACGGAGAAATAGAGACCGGACTTACCGCTGAGGACGCTGAGGTCGCAGAAAAAAAAGGGGGGGAAGGAGAATATATCGCAAAGGAAAGATAAAGGCAGGGATTTTCTCTCGCCAGACCGCAAAGAACGCAAAGGAAAGGAAAAGACACGGAGCCATAAGTTTATCCACGAACCCTCATTTCCCCTCTGATTTTCTTACCTCTACCCCCAACCCCAACTCATTCCCGGTGTGGGCGTGGGCGGCTGAAGGGAACAGAAAGGGAAAGGAATAAGAGTAGTCCATTACTGCCTGTTCACTGCAAATATCATTCACCGGGTCTTGCAACGGCATTCGCGCTATTGCGGAATCAGTCGGCCACCTCATCAATCATTCTCACCATCTGCTTTTCCACTTCTTCTGCAATTTTTGCCATTTCGGGGTCGCTGGACAACGACGCCAGCATAGCAGTGGGGCGAACCATGCCGATAATGGTGTGCCCCTCATCTTCATACACTGAAATGCGACAGGGCAGAGCCATATTCATGCTCATATCCTGACTTAAAACTCTGTTCGCATATGCCGGGTTACAGATTTCAAATATCCGACATTCCCGGTCAAAGGAGATGCCTTTATTGTTCAGGGTGGTCTTCAAATCGTGAATATGGAGCACGCCAAAATCGTTCCGTCGCACGCTGGATTCCAGAAGGGATACCGTTTCCTCTACGGACTTTTGAGTTGTTTTCATGTATTTCATTCATTCCTCCTTCCAGGTAGCAGGATCGAAAGAGCCGAAGTGGCTGTCCACCCCGGCTCCCATTCCTGATTTTGAATCGGCTATACCGGATTTGACTTACATCATACCACCTGTATGATCCATGGAGTCGGGAATCATGACCATGGGAATGGCTGTCTGAATTCCATCGGTATTAACGAGCCCGAGGGGCACCATTCCTTCCTGATCGGTACGAATCTCCATTGTCCCTGAAAAGGTGGAAATGTCCGCAATTCCCGTAAAGAAGTTTGACAGAATGTCTACAACCTGATGTCCCGGCTGGAGTGTAAGGTCCCGCTCCGCGTAGGTTGTTCCGTCGGGATTCTTCAGGGTCAGCGTGCTGGTCAGTTCCACATCAGAAGTATTGACAATGGCAAAGCCGGTGATGTTGTGTTCATCATTGCGCACCATCATTCCATATCCCATCCCCTGACCGGACATGAACCGCATGCCCATCACGCCTACCTGGGTGGCCATTTGCTGCGTATTTGTGTCGAATCGTTTGTAAAAGATACTGGCAAATAGATGATCGCCCATATACATATTGAAGTCGTTTGTGTCTGATTGATCGTCACTGTTGATAAAGACCGCCCAGGCAATCTGTTGCGTATCGTCAGGATTGCCCAGTTTCAGTGAAAAGGTACCGGACTGCGGTACTGCAAAATTGATGGAAACCTGAGATATCTGGTTGTACATCACGTTGAGGGGGGAACCGTCCTGCCCATAGAAGTACAATGTTCCACTCACGTCCCGACCTGAACCCGGATTCATGAACACCAGATCGGTCTCGTATCCACCTCCCAGCACAATATGAGGCAGAACCATGTTGTGGTCCATTTCCATCCCATCCTGGTTCTCATGCATTCCTGTGCCGTGGGCGAATGCACCGGTACCCGCCAGCAGTGCCATCAGTGGTATTATCCATATCATCATGATTCTTTTCAAAGCTATTCTCCTTTTTAAACCCTCTTGATTCTTCGTTCAACAGGGTGTGTTTTAAACTCAATCCATACCCGGAATTCTTACGTTTCAGACGCAGTATCCGTTGGAGCGTCCCTATATCATATGTGTTTCAGATAATCACCAAACCATTTACCTCCTGTTTCCATCCAGATCTTCTTTGATCCGTTCAAATTCCTCCCAACTGATGTCGCCCCGGGCGTGCCTTTCCTGGAGAATCTCATCGGCATTTTTATGTGTTGGATGCCCTGCACTGCAACAGCCATGACGAAATCCTCTTGTCAGAAGAACTACACAGGCGATTACAATCACAATCAGCAGCAACGGCCAGAGCCACATCCCGCCGAAAAATCCATGTCCCATCATGCTGTCATCTCCCAAAGTTGCTTGTTTATGTTAATAAATCAGAGCCGTCTATTCTCCTAGCTCTGTCCTTCTCAGCCGCAATGCGTTGGTAATCACAGAAACAGAGGAGAAACTCATGGCGGCCGCGGCAATAATCGGACTCAGCAGGATGCCGAAGAAAGGATAGAGGACACCAGCCGCAATCGGCACACCCAGTGAATTGTAACCAAACGCAAACAGCAGGTTTTGTTTGATATTTCGCATCGTTGCCAGACTCAGTTTCTGTGCCCGGACAATGCCGTTCAAGTCACCTTTAACCAGTGTAACGTGGGCGCTTTCCATGGCCACATCGGTACCGGTTCCCATAGCAATCCCCACATCTGCCAGCGCCAGCGCCGGGGCATCGTTGATGCCGTCACCGGCCATGGCCACCACACGACCCTCCGCTTTCAGTTTTCGCACCACATCTGCTTTCTGATCCGGCAACACACCCGCCACAATTTCGTCAAGGCCAAGTTTGTCACCAACGGCTTTCGCAGTCTGTTCATTGTCGCCGGTCAACATGACAATCCGAACGCCATCCTCATGCAGGGCGGCAATTGCGGCTGCTGATGTTTCCTTGATAGGGTCCCCGATTCCGATCAACCCCACAAGTTCATTGTCAACTGCGACAAACACCACTGTCCAACCGTTTTTCCGCATCTTCCCCGCACGGTCGACATGGTTGGACAAGTCCAGTTTCAATCGTGTCATCATGGGTTCATTGCCCAGCGCTACGTCTTTTCCGTCAATATTTCCCCGGACACCATGCCCTGGAATCGCTTCAAAACCGGTGACTTTGCAGTGCGAAGAACCGGCCTTTTCCGACTTTTTGACAATGGCATCTGCCAGGGGATGTTCACTGCCCGACTCCAGTGCTGCAGCAAACCCAAGTATATCTGTTTCCGATACAGACCCGACGACTGCAATTTCCGTAACAATCGGCTTACCTTCGGTGAGTGTTCCGGTCTTGTCCACTACCAGGGTGTCCACCTTGTGCAACTGCTCAATCGCCTCGGCATTTTTAAACAATACGCCCATTGTTGCGCCTCTGCCGGTTGCCACCATGATAGACATGGGCGTTGCCAGTCCCAAGGCGCACGGACATGCGATGATCAGCACGGCTACCGCATTCACCAGTGCGTGGGCCATTTTCGGGTCCGGCCCATACGCTGCCCATATTCCGAAGGTTACAACTGAACTCAAAACCACTGCGGGAACAAACCATCCGGCGACAGTATCTGCAAGTTTCTGAATCGGGGCCCGACTGCGCTGCGCTTCCGCCACCATAGCGACAATTCGGGAAAGCAGCATATCTGACCCCACTTTCTTCGCCTGCATAATCAATGACCCGTTGCCATTGACGGTTCCACCCACAATTTCGTCATCGGCTCTTTTCAAAACCGGAAGTGGTTCACCGGTAATCATGGACTCATCCACCGAGCTTTCCCCGTCCAGCACGACTCCGTCCACCGGAATTTTTTCCCCGGGCCGTACCCGAATACGATCCCCCGGTTGTACCTGTTCCAGAGAAATATCTTCTTCCACCCCGTTCTCTCGGATGATACGGGCCGTCTTCGGTGTGAGGCCGAGCAGTGCCCGGATTGCCTCTCCGGTGCGGCCCCTCGCTCTGAGCTCCAGGATCTGCCCCACCAGAATCAGGGTCACAAT
The DNA here is from genome assembly GCA_002789615.1 of Acidobacteria bacterium CG_4_9_14_3_um_filter_49_7. GTDB lineage: Bacteria > Acidobacteriota > Holophagae > Thermotomaculales > Thermotomaculaceae > UM-FILTER-49-7. The sequence continues at coordinate 6,132 of PFTO01000169.1, forward strand.
GACTGCGGCCGCTTCAAAGTACACATCCACCTGACCGCCTGTACCTCTGAACGCGTCCGGAAATATCCCCGGGAAAAGCGCCGCGACAATGCTGTATCCGTAGGCCACAGATACACCCAGTCCGATCAGGGTGAACATATTCAGGTTGAACCCTTTGAGCGAGGCAACTGCCCGAATGTAAAACGGCCACGCAGCCCATACGACAACCGGTGTGGCAAGAGCCAATTCAATCCAGGTACGAACCACTGGAGAAAAAAGCCTGGACATCGGCTGGCCTGGCAGCAGATCTCCCATGGCAATCAACACCAATGGAATGGTCAGCACAACCGAAACTTTGAATCGACGGGTCATGTCAGTCAATTCTTCACTTTCATGGGATTCAACCGATGGCATTGTGGCCTCCAGGGCCATGCCGCAGATCGGGCAACTCCCGGGTTCATCCTTTATAATTTCAGGATGCATCGGGCAGGTCCACTCTTCAGAAGTGCGAGTGTGAGTGCGAGTGGGCGTGAGAGAGCCGGGAGAAGAATGAGATGCGGAATCCCCGTCACCGAAATACTTTACCGGATTTTCCTGGAATTTTTTTTGGCAGGAAGCACTGCAAAATACATAGTCCTGTCCCTGGTGGGTTAATTTGTGAACAGCTTTTTTCAAATTCACCGTCATCCCGCATACCGGGTCTCTGGTTTCTTCTGTCAGCTGCTCCTGTGCAAGAGTGTGTTCATCAGTATCGCAACAGTCTCGATTGTTTTTGTCGTGGGTGTGATGATCATGTTCCATCGTGATCTCCTTTTCTTATCGCTTCGTTCATTCACTCGAATGGGGTTTCAGACCTGTCTTTCAGGTCGGGGGACATTCCCATTCCCAGTGGGGTTACCATCGACACATCAACCTGTTGGTGTCTGGCTTTCCCTGATTTTGTACAACTGTTCCACAGGCAGGACCGCTACTATACCATCACCCCGCCTGCCCGTCCGGGCGGCATCCATGACGGTGCTCACGATTTCGTGAACCCGAGTCTGCTCAGTGTATATCTCAATGCGGGCGTGTGTGCAATACCAGCCATTACTGAAGAAATTGCTGTGTTCTCCGTAGCCTTTGACACGGGTCACGGTGATGCCTGCTACCCCAATGGTCTGCAACGAATTTTCTACCGCTTCCAGACAACCCGTGCGGACAATGGCTGTGATCTTTTTAAGTTCCATCATAATCTCCTTTCATTATCCTCCGCGACAAAGACGCGTTAATGCGTTTCGTGAAGGAGTTCCTCCGACGTAGGTTCCAGCGATGGATCCAGGTGCGGGCGCTTCAGATAGTAATAGAGAACGGGATAGATCGCCAGTTCCAGCAGGAGAGATGTGACAACACCTCCCACCATTGGCGCGGCGATGCGCTTCATGACGGAAGAACCGGTTCCGGTACCATGCATAATGGGAATCAATCCCGCGACAATGGCTCCGACGGTCATCATTTTCGGCCGGATCCGTTTAACCGCCCCATGGAAAATGGCCTGCTTCAGGTCTCCAAGTGTCTTCATGCGTCCCAGTCTGGCCCAGAGATTATGGGCGAGATCCAGGTAGAGAAGCATAACCACACCGGTTTCGGCATCAAGCCCGGCAAGTGCGATGATCCCGACCCAGACTGCCACCGAGAGGTGATATCCCAGTATGTAGAGCAGCCAGAAAGAACCAACCAGTGAAAAGGGGACAGCCAGGACCACAATGCCAACCTTGCTGAACGAGTGTGTGTTAAAAAACAGAAGGAGCAGGATAAGAACAAATGTCACCGGCACAGCTACCATCAGGCGCTTCCTTGCCTGTTCCATGTATTCATACTGTCCGCTCCAGACAATGTTGTATTTGGCGGGCAGCTTTATCTGTTCGTCTACAGCTTTCTTTGCACGCTCGACATAGCCCCCGATGTCAGAGCTCTCCAGATCCACATAGAGCCACGCCGTTTTTCTGGAGTTTTCCGTCTTGATTGCCGGGGGGCCCTGGTGGAGGGAAAATGATGAAACCTGGGAAATCGGGATACGGGCACCGGTGGGTGTTGTGATTAGAACCCGCTTCAGAGCCTCCAGATTATCACGGTAGTCCCGCATGTATCTGAGGTTCACGGGATAGCGTTCAAGACCCTCTACAGTCTGCGTCACCTTCATACCCCCAAGGGCCGACTGGATCACGTCCTGAATATCGCCCACTGTCAAGCCGTAGCGAGCTGCCGCATCACGATTTATTGTGTAGTCCATGTAGTACCCGCCTGTCACGCGCTCCGCGATAACCGAGCGTGTTCCCGGTACCTTTCTTACCACGGCTTCCACCTCTTTGGCCAGTTTCGAGAGGGTGTCGAGGTCGGGGCCCAGAATCTTGATACCCACGGGGGTCTTGATGCCTGTACTGAGCATATCGATCCGGGTCTTGATGGGCATGGTCCACGCATTCACCAGTCCGGGAAACTGGATAGCGTCATTGAGCTTATCAATGAGCTCCTTCTGGGTGATCTTTCTGCTTTCCGGCCAGAGCAGGCGGAGGCCCTTTTTGGCCCATTCGGGGGCCCATTCTGAGTACCAGCGGCCCTCCGAAACATTTCGCCAGTGAGACTTATTCTGCCAGAGTTGAATGGTCGTTTCGATCATGGTGAGCGGTGCCGGATCTGTTGCGGTTTCCGCCCGGCCCACCTTTCCGAACACAGATTTGACCTCGGGAAATTTTTTGATAATGCGGTCGGTCTGTTGGAGCAATTCTTTCGCCTTGCCTATAGAAATGCCGGGCAGTGTTGTGGGCATGTAGAGCAGATCACCTTCGTTGATGGGTGGCATGAATTCAGAGCCGAGGTGACGTATGGGATAGATCGTACTTCCTATACACACAAGCGCGAGAACCAGCACCAGTCGCCGATGCTTGAGAACCCAGTCAACAACAGGGTGGTAAATCCAGACGAGGAATCGGTTGATTGGATTTTCAGCGTCGGTGCGGATTCTGCCTCGGATGAACCACCCCATCAGTACCGGCGCCAGGATGACAGCCAGAAAGGCCGAAGCTCCCATCGCGTAAGTCTTCGTAAAGGCGAGGGGCTTGAAGAGACGCCCAGACTGCTGGTTCAGGGCAAAAATCGGGAGAAAGGAAACCGTGATGACCAGCAGGGACCAGAAGAGGGTTGGTCCCACTTCTTTGGATGCCTCCGCAATGATTGTCCAGTGATTTTTCGGATCATACCCGTGTTCCATCTTCTTGTGGGCATTCTCAATCATGATGATGGCAGAATCCACCATGGCACCCATGGCAATGGCAATGCCTCCCAGGCTCATGATGTTGCTGTTGAGTCCCTGGAGATACATAATGATAAGGGCCGCCATGATTCCCAGCGGAAGCATGAAAATGGCAACCAGGGCACTCCTGAAGTGGAAGAGAAATAGAATGCACACCAGTGAAACGATGAGCAGTTCCTCTACCAGCTTGTTTTTAAGAAAGCCGATGCTTCTGTCTATCAAACCGGAGCGATCATACACCTCCACAATTTCAACACCGGGCGGCAATCCCTTTTTCAATTCCTTCAGTTTTGCCTTTACTGCGTTAATGGTTTTCAGGGCGTTTTCACCGAAGCGCATGACAACCACGCCGCCCGCCACATCACCCTCACCGTTGAGGTCGGCCAGTCCCCTGCGCAGTTCAGGCCCAAGGTGAACCTGTGCCACCTGCCCCAATAGAATGGGTATACCTCCCGGATCAAGCCCAATGGGAATCTTTCGCAGATCATCCAGACTCTTGATGTATCCAAGGCCCCGCACCATATACTCCGTCTCGGCTCTTTCCACAATCCTGCCGCCGACATCATTGTTGGAACGTTTTATGGCGTGTTTGACCTGATTCATGGAAATGTGATAAGCCGCCAGCTTGTTGGGATCTATCTCAATCTGATATTGCTTGACGTACCCGCCAATACTGGCCACCTCGGCGACTCCAGGGACTGTTTGCAGCTGATAGCGCAGGTACCAGTCCTGGAGAGATCTCAGTTCGTCGAGGCGATGCTTTCCGGACCGGTCCACAAGGGCATATTCGTAAACCCAGCCAACACCTGTGGCGTCGGGGCCGAGCTGCGGAGCGACTCCATCGGGTAGCCTGGGTGTAACATAGTTTAAATATTCGAGAACCCGACTGCGCGCCCAGTAGATGTCGGTTCCGTCCTTAAAAATAATGTAAACAAGGGAAAAATTGAAGAACGAGTATCCCCTCACCACGGTCGCTTTGGGCACCGCAAGCATCGCTGTTGTGAGCGGGTATGTGACCTGATCTTCCACCACCTGGGGACTCTGGCCCTGGTATTGGGTAAAGACAATCACCTGGGTGTCGGAAAGGTCCGGAATAGCGTCCACCGGAGTATTGCGCATGACAATGATTCCGGCCGCGATGAAGAGAGCTGTAAGAATAAGAACGAGGTAACGGTTTTTGATGGACCAGTCAATAACGCGGCCAATCATCTTGTTTTCTCCTGTTTTTGGGAGTCCAGCATGCTCTGGATCGCCGCCTTCAAGTTGCTTTCGGAATCAAGGAGGAATTGGGCCGATGTTACAACGTGTTCACCATCTTCAAGCCCGGCCTTCACCATCACCATATTACCGTCTCCAATCGGTCCAAGAACTACTTTTCTGCCTTCGAACTTTCCACCACCCTTTGAAATAAAAACAATTGTATCGTTCGAGGACGCCCGGATGACCGCATTGGATGGTATCTGGAGCGTTTCCGTAGAAAGTTGAACAGCCAAAGCGACAGATGCATACATTTCAGGCAGAATTTTCCCGTCTTTGTTGGGCATAATAATTCGGATTTTTCCGGTGCGGGAAGCACCTTCGAGATAGGGATAAGTATAATCAACCTTTCCCTTAAAAAACTCTCCAGGGAGATTATCAAAGGACACCTTCGCTTCCATTCCCTTCTTTACCAACGGAATATCGGACTCATATACGGATCCGATAACCCAGATTGGATCAAGGGCAGCAATTTTCAGGAGGTTCATACCCGCTTTCACATGGTCTCCAACAACGACAGCCCGGTGGGTCACAATTCCGCCTATTGGAGCATAGAGGGTCAGGTTTTTCCGGACATTTCGGGTCGTCTCAAGCCGATCAATCTGTTTGCCGGAAATGTCCCACAATGTGAGACGACGGCGCGCTGCTTCAAGCAAGTCCTTGCCGCCCTGAGCCACCGTCAGATCGGAACTCTTCTGAAGAGCACGGGCAGTATCCAGTGCCGCAAGGTATTCCCGTTGCGTGGCCACAAGCTGAGGAGAGTAAATGGAAAGCAGGGGCTGCCCTTTTCGCACCCGTTGACCCGTTTCGTTCACGTAGAGCTTCTCAATCCAGCCATCAATTTTTGTGTTTATCGCGGACAGCGTTCTCTCATCCCAGGTAGTGCTTCCGTAGGTTTTGATCGTATGGGAAAGTGGACCACTTCGGACAGTGGCAGTTGTGATGCCAATGTTCTGTTCCACTGAAGGGCTGATGGTAATTTCGCCTGAAGAAACTTCATCATTGTAAACAGGTACGAGATCCATTCCCATGGGTGATTTGCCCGGTTTCTTGGAGATGTACGTCGGATCCATTGGTGCCCGCCAGTAGAGGATCTTCCGCTCGGTTTTCTCATCTTTCTTGGCCACTTTTGAATCCGTATTCTTGACAGGCGTCAGCCCCATACCGCAGATCGGGCAATTCCCCGGGTGATCCTGGATGACCTGAGGGTGCATCCCGCACGTATAAAGTTGTTTCTTTATATGAGTTGCTGTGGCCTTTTCAGAACCCTTCAGGGTGTCCACATGCGACTTCTCCACTGTAGATCTACCGAACAAGAACGCCAGGAAAACGGCAAGGATCATTACAAAAATAATTCGCTTCACAGTGGCACCTCCCTCTCAAACACCCGACGAAATCCAGCAAATGACGGAATGCAGCAACCTAAATCTGAAAACGTGCAATCTTTTGTAATCATTTATGTTTGTCCTCCCTATGACCGAGCTCTTGCGCCGAATCGGGCACTGTATCTGTCCTTTTCTTATGCGTTCCCCCTTGCGGTCTGACCGCACTTATTGTCCGGAGTGGACGACCCAGCACGGCTTCCATCCGGGCCACAGAAACATGGTAATCAACTTTGGACATGAGGGCCTGAGACTGGTAGTTGTAATAGTTGGTCAGCGCCCTGAGCAGGGTCATGAAGTCGCTCTCACCAACTGTGTAGGAAGTCAGTGCGGACTGGAAAGCTTTGTTTGCCTGAATCAGCAATCCATCCTTGTAAAGCGAGTAGATATCCAGATCATGACTGCCGGTCTGATAGGCATCCGTCAACATGAACCGCGCTTCGTTGAGAACGCTGCCAGCCTTCTCCCTGGCACTTTCTCTCATGTAGTTGGCCTCCTGGAGTGCAGGTGTGTACCGTTTCTTATGGTGGAAAAAGGGAAGTGTGATGCCGACCATAGCTGCAAAATAGTCGTGACCACCCATCGTCACATCATTGTGACGATAGCGGCCACCCACGAAAAAGTCGGGTTTGAAATTCTTTTTGGCAATGTCGATCTGCTTTTCCCTGACCGCA
>PFTO01000177.1 GCA_002789615.1 Acidobacteria bacterium CG_4_9_14_3_um_filter_49_7
TGTCATTGAGCATGCAGCCAATGAACCTGAAGTAGCTGATTTGTGTAATTGCCTGCAAAGTATGGGAGCGAGCATTGATGGCATCGGCACCAGTCGCATTACCATTGAGGGCGTCTCTAACCTTCATCGAACCGCCCATCGGGTAATTCCTGATCGGATTGAAGCTGGGACTTACATGATGGCCATGGCAGCGAGCGGGGGCAATGGCACACTGACTTCGGTAAACCCCGAACATTTGCGCATTCCCATTGAAAAGCTGGTAGAAGCCGGAGTCACTGTGGTAACGGGGAAGGACACAATTTCAGTGGAAGCTCCCCACGGTGTTCACCCGGTGGATGTGGAAACTTCCCCTTACCCGGGATTTCCCACCGACCTTCAGGCCCAGTTCATGGCATTGATGACACAAGCCGAAGGCGTGTCATTTATTAAGGAAACAATTTTTGAAAATCGCTTTCAGCATGTTCAGGAACTGAACCGTCTGGGCGCAAGGTTGAAAATTGACGGCAACCGTGTCATTGTCCGGGGCGGTGCCACTCTCCAGGGAGCGGAAGTAATGGCCACCGATCTCCGCGCCAGCGCTTCATTGGTAATCGCCGGTCTCACAGCATCTGGAACCACAACAGTTCACCGCATCTACCACCTTGACCGCGGATATCATAACTTTGAGGAAAAGCTCCTTGGCCTTGGAGCCGACATCTCCCGGGTATCAGAATGAGAAAAGAGGGTGATGAGTGACAAAAGAGGTGTTCTGTTTTCTGTGTTCAGTGTTCTGACCAAAACAGACAGGATACGCAGTGAATTGGCCAACTCTCTGATTTTTCTAACGCCAACGCCCACGCATAACGCCCACTCATAAAGAATGAGATGTGATGAGTGGGAACAAAAAAGAGATAACCGGTCATCTTCAACTACTTTATTTCCCATTTTTTCTGTCATTCACACTCACTCGCACTTCCCTTCGGACAGCACGGATTCCATCAGTTTCCGCCACATCTTGGCTTCCGCGTTCAACCCGAGAGTATGAAGGTGGGACGCCACGTGGCACATTGCAAGGGGGATAGATTCCCGAAACCACGTCTTCCCCTGCTTGTAGCCGAACCACGAAAATGTTCCCAGAGCTTTCAGGTTCCGCTGCAAGGCGGCCCAGCGCATGGCGGGGTAGTCCCGGTTTGGCTCGACTTCCGAGACAATTTTCGCTAAATCCAGATAATTGTCAAAAAGCAGAGAAACATGATCATAAAATTCCGGTGCCTGTCGCGTATCCTGAAAATCAATGACACATATTTTTCCATTCCGAACCAGAATATTGCGAAAATGATAGTCCCGGTGGGCCAGTTTCCAATCTCCCCCCTGCAAAATCCGAACAATCTCATCACAAAGGCGCATCAACCACGCAATGTCCCGGCCATTAAAAATTGTATCCCCGGTGTGTTTCAAAAAAAAGTCCAGTTCAAATTCCACATCAATCCGTTTCCCGGGTTCTCCCGGACTTTCTTGTTCAAGTGAACGAATCAACGGAATCAATCGATATACAGATTGTACAAACTTGACTTTTTCTCGCCGTGTTTCCAGTTGCTGAAACCAGGATACACCATCAATATCTCCCCAGTCTTCCAGCTTCATTTCCATTCGCCCTCTATCCTTGTTCAGGATTTCCGGTACGCAAATCCCACCCGCCAGATAGCGCTTCGTCCAGAAGACATAATTATCAAAAGACTCGCCAGCGTCCAGTGGATATCTGACGAGGATATGCCCCCGCCCACGGTAATATGTTCGGCTGGACGCGTCCCCTTTCAGTAAAATGTAATCAGATGGAACGTCAGAGAGTGGCTGCTTCACATCAGCCTCCCAACTCTCCCCGCTCAGCCAGGGAAACAAAACCCATGGGTGAAAAGATGAGATGGTCCTGCAGGGTCAACTCCATCAACCGGCACGCCTGATTCAGTTTTTTCGTAATCTGCAGGTCTTCCCTGCTGGGGGAAAGATTCCCCGAAGGATGGTTATGGGCCACAATGATGGATGCAGCTTCCAGTTTCAGTGCTTTCTTCAGAATTTCAGAAACAAAAACAGGGGCAGCGCTGTGGTTTCCCCTGAACATCTGCTCAAAATCTATCAGCGCCCCCTGTGAATCAAGAAACAACACGTAAAACCGTTCGCTCCCATCGGACGGCATATGACTTTTCAAGAAGCCATGGGCATCTTCCGGGGATAAAAACCGGTTTTCCCGACAGGCAAGCTGACTCTCATAATATCTCCGTGCCAGTTCCATAACTGCCAACAATGTTGCGACCTTTGCTTTTCCAAGTCCTTTCACATCAAGAAGCTCCTCAACCGTTCGGTCGAACAGCGCAGAAAGGCCCCCGCCTGCTGATACCAGCTCGTTTGACAATTCCACTACACCCTTTCCCGATACACCGGTTCTCAGTAGAATGGCAACAAGCTCGCCATCTGTCAGTGCATGCGCTCCCAAATCCAGCAGCCTTTCCCTCGGTTTCACGCCAATATCTCCCCTTTCAGTCGCTTTCCACCGGCGACCTCTCCCTTAAACAAGACGCAGTCTTCAAGTATAGCCCCGGCTCGTACAATTCCATCCGGATATACAACACTATTTTTAACAACCGCACCAGCTTCTATTTTTGCGCCGGGATAGATGTAGCTATCCAGTCCGCTCACCTGCCGATGGGCAGCAAGCAATCCCGATCTGGTTCCGCAATCAAACCATGATCCATGAAAAACCTCAGCACCCAGTCTGCCGGCCGCAATCAATTCCCTGTATACCGGTACGATGGATGG
>PFTO01000038.1:0-14551 GCA_002789615.1 Acidobacteria bacterium CG_4_9_14_3_um_filter_49_7
TTCCCGGGCGACATCCTGGGAAAAGACGGATAGGGTGAGGGGGAGAATGGCAACTACCAGAAAGAGCTTTTTGAGAACGGTCATTTTACCTCCCGGTCAGGCATACAGGGAAATGACGGGAACACCGAGCATTTCAAGGGTTGTGTCAGTCTTGAATCGTTCCTGAATGTCCTCTGAAATACTGTGTCCCGTTTGCTCCAGAATTGTACGGATCCTCTCCGCCACCTTCTGTTCAATATCAGGGTCAAGTGTATCAAATATCTCATTGTTTGCAACAGTAGAGATGGCTTCAAGTTCTGTCTCAATTACTTCCATTGTTTCCATTTTTGCGCGTTCCAGAAGAGGGCTGATCTTCTCAGCGGCCTTTGATGCAGGAATTTTCGCGTTCCCCGTAACTTTTTCCAGTCGGCGCAAAATTGTGGTGAGCCTTTCCAGTACGAATTCAGTTTCGGTGGGTCCGGAGGCGAGGTGGGATCCGACGCCCTTTCGGCTGTAATCACCAACAATTTCTTCGATGTCGCTCTGGACATGGGTGAGAAAAACCGGTCGCCGGGACTTTCTCCTGCTTTTTTTCTTTTTTTCAAAGAAACGGTCAATTCCCCTCAATACAAGCTCAACCGGGACGTTTCGCCGGAAAAAGTGGTCCACTACCTCAAATTCTTCCGGAGACAGAAGAAATACCTGCTCCCTCTTCAATGCGAAATAGCTTTCAATTTGTTTGAAATATTCCTGAAACTCAGTATCGCTCATGGTTTTTTTCAAAAAGGACGCGCAATCCCTCAAGTGTAAGGTCCTCATCTATGGTATCTATCAAAGTTGATTCCGGAAAAATGACAGATGCCAGTCCTCCCGTTGCAATGACCTGGCTGTTTTCACCCACCTCGGCCTTCATTCTGGACAACACACCATTCACCAGCCCGACGTAGCCGAAGAAAAGGCCGGATTGGATGTTGGTGACAGTATTTCGCCCGATTGCCATTTCCGGTTTCTGGAAGGGTACTTCTGGTAGTTTGGCAGCTTTCTGGAAGAGAGATTCCGCCGAAATCTTGAGCCCCGGAGCAATTGCGCCACCGATAAATTCCCGGTTTTCACTTACTGCGTCAAAAGTGGTGGCAGTCCCGAAGTCCACAACAATGAGAGGTGGCGCATAGCGGGACAGAGCGCCGACACAATCCACGATGCGATCGGCACCGACTTCAGAGGGACTCTCCACATTCAATGCGAGACCTGTCTTGATGCCGGGCCTGATAAACATGGGTTCAATATGGAGATATTTCTTCGCCATAGTTTCAATTACGTCGTCCAGGGGCGGCACAACGCTGGCCACAACCATACCGGACAGGGTGTCCCGCTGAATTCCCGCGAGGGACAGAAGGTTGCGCACGAAGATTCCATATTCGTCCATTGTCTGACCGATGCGGGTTGTCAGACGGAAGTTAAAGATGAGTGATTGCTCCTGGAAAATCCCGAGGGTGGTGTTCGTGTTCCCGATGTCAATTGCCAGAAGCATCGTCATCCTCCATTTTGTACTCTCTGCCAAGTCTGTCGTAGAAACCGGCTAAAAAGGCCATGCGGTCCCGGCCGATTCTTTTCGCAGTTTCGGTTTTAAAGGCGCTGACAGTTTTTTCGATGACTTGAAGCCAATTCCGGCCCCGTTGAATCATGCCTTCCGTGGTGACCTGGCCGAATGCAGGTGCGATAGAGAAGGCGTGGCCGATGGATACCGCTCCTACCTTTGTCAGTTTGTCCGCATCCCATATGATGTCTGCTTCAAGTGAGCGTTTGATATCATCTGCAAAGAGTCCCACGTGGCGTTCAATCGCTTCGTGTATCCATTCCACTTCTTCTCCCGAAAAATCCAGGGTTTTGAGGATTTCGGTTGCCCTTGAGGCACTCAGGATTCCGTGATGGGGGCCCGGTTCATCTTTCATGTCAAAACGTTTGGCAATGTCATGGAGCCAGGCCGCCGCAACAATCACACGGTAGTTGCCGCCTTCACTGCGTTGAAGGTAGCGGGCGGTGTTCACGACGCTTTTTGTGTGCTCAAACCGGTAATTGAAAGGGATATAGTCAGTGGATGTATTCCAGACGTCTCTTGCATCAATTTCTGTTTCGGTCCGAACCAGTTTCTCAAGCTGGATTTCCCAATTCATCAGGTATCTCTCCTTCTCAGTTCATCCTTACATTCTATCTCAAAAAGCGGAAAAATGGGGACAAGTTTTAGTACAAGGTTGGGTCCGGATAACTTTTAGATAAGACAGGAAAGTTGCCTTTCATCTGTCTCTCCTCTTTTCTTTGCGGCCCCGATTATCGGGGCCGCAAAGAAAGATACGGTTACTGGTCTTTTCCGAATCTTGTCGGGAATCAATTCACTGACTCGCCTCCAGACAAGCCTGTCTACCATAGAATGGGCGAATGAATCCAGAAAAACCTTGAACAGAAGGTGGAAAGGTGAAATAATATGGCTGCCTGAAAGAGCTAACTTTGAGAAAGGTGGGCATTGCCCACTTTTTTTTGATTAAAAGGAGGAGTTTGAGACTGTGGTAATCCTGGACAGGGTAGTGGAAATAGCCGAAGAAATAGCAGCTTCAGATGGCTTGGAACTGGTCCACACTGAGTTTGTGCCTGACGGGAAAAAATGGTTTCTGCGCTTGTATATTGATCGGGAAGGCGGGGTGACAATCAGCGATTGCACAAAACTGAGCCGTCAACTGGCGGTAGAACTGGATGTGGAAGATGTTATCCCCCAAGCGTACACGCTGGAAGTTTCTTCCCCGGGAATTGACAGAATTATGGGAAAACCTCATGATTATGAAAAATTTGCAGGGGAGAATATCCACATCAGGCTTCGCAGGGCAATCAATGGCCATCGCAAGCTCAAGGGCGTACTGAAGGGCCTGGATAAGTCCGGTGCTCAAGTTATTGTTGAATGTGACGGTGAAATGGTTACAGTACCATTCCCTGACATCGCACGGGCAAACCTCGTGCGTGAAATAGATTTGTAAATACGTAAAATAATATGAGAGAGGGTAAATTATGGTGAAGGACACAACAGAACCATCAGCCAAAGTTCTTCTCAGCGCAATTCATCAACTTGCGCATGAAAAGAGCATTGACGAAGAGGTTATCCTTGAGATGCTGAAGGATGCCATGGCTAACGCGGCGGCGAAATTCTACCGGAATGAGGGAGAATTTGAGGTCGAAATCAGCGAGGAAACAGGGACGATTGACATTGCCGCGGTCAAAACCGTGGTGGAAGAGGTGGAAGACCCGTCTATTGAAATTTCCCTGACAGATGCCATCGAACTGGACGAGTCTGTATCCATTGGAGACAGGATGCGTTTTCCCAAGGACAAGTCTGAGATGGGACGGATTGCAGCCAATGCTGCCAAGCAGGTGATCGTCCAGAAGGTCCGGGAGTTTGAGCGGTTTAACATCTACAAGGAATTTGAGGGTAGAATCAACGAAGTGGTCAATGTCACGGTTCGTCGTTTTGAACGGGGCAGTATCATTGTTGACATGGGGAAAACAGAAGGCGTAATCCGCCGCGAAAACATGCTGCCCAGAGAACGCTATAATGTAGGTGATCGGATTCGAGCGGTTATCATCGAGATTCAAAAAACCGGGGACGTTCAGGTTGAACTTTCCAGAACAGACCCGAAGCTTCTGATCAAACTGTTCGAAATGGAAGTGCCGGAGGTCTATGACGGGACAGTGATGATTCGGAATATTGTCCGGGAGCCGGGAGATCGTTCGAAGATTGCGGTTTTTTCAAATGAAAACGATGTGGATCCGATTGGGGCCTGCGTCGGTGTTGCGGGCTCCAGAATTAAGGCTGTGCTCAAGGAACTTAGAGGTGAGAAAATCGACGTTATCAAGTTTGAAGACGATATTGAGCACTTTGCGATGAACGCAATGAGCCCTTCCAAGGTCCTGAGGATGTCAATTGTGGACAGGAATGAAAAGAGACTGGAAGCCATTGTTTCCGAAGAACAATACAGCCTGGCAATTGGTACGCATGGGCAAAACGTTCGGTTGGCGAGTAAGCTGGTCGGGTGGACAATCGATGTGAAAAAGGAAGCGGACAAGAAAAACGAGATCATGGCACAAATGGGTGGCCATAAAGACGATCTTTCCGGACCACCACGGGATCCGGCCAACGGAACCCCCATCAGTGACATGCCAGGCATAGGTGTGAAGACGGAGGCCAAGCTTGCGGCTTCCGGATATACCTCCGTGGAGACCATTGCATCCGCCACTGTGGAGGAGTTGAGTGATGTGTCCGGATTCGGTCACAAATCAGCTGAAAAACTTCTCCTTAAAGCGAAGAAGTTTCTGGAAGGGGAGGCAGAGTAATGTCGGGAACCCGAGTGCATGAACTGGCGAAGGAACTGTCACTTAGCAGCAAGGATATAGTGTCCGTTCTCCAGAAAAAGGGATTTGAAGTTAAGTCTCATATGAGCGTATTGACGAAGGAAATGGTTTCAGTTGTGAAAAAAGAGATGGTGCCGGTCCCAGAAAAGAAGGCATCTGTAAAAAAAGCAGCAACGCCTGAAAAGAAGAAAGCTCCCAGCACCAAAGTTGAAGAAAAAAAGAAAGAAACAAAGAAGAAAGTGACAGAAGATAAGGCAAAAAGCGCAGCGAAAAAGAAAGAAAAGGATGAAGCCCGAACTCCTGAAAAAAAATCAAAGGGGGCCGAACCAGTTGCAGAAAAAGGACAAGAAGCTGTAGTTGAAAAGGAAGTAAAACCTGAAAAGGCGGCTTCAAAAGAGGCAGAAAAGAAACCCGTTAAGAAGTCGGGGAAGAAAGCAAGTCAAAAAGAGATGGAAGTATTGGAACTGTCCCGATACATAACGGTTCGCCAGATGGCATCCAGATTGAAGCGCAAGACCAAGGAAATTATGGTTGAGCTTCGGAAAAGGGGCATCAATGCGGGTGCCAACCAGAGTGTCGATCTGGAATTGGTCGAGGAAATAGCAGAGGAATTTGGTTATCTGGTTGAATTTATAAACTATGAACACGAAATGTTGTCCGAATTAGAAAAGCCGGATGATCCGGCTTCGCTGAAGCCGAGAATCCCCGTTGTTACATTTATGGGCCACGTGGATCATGGAAAAACTTCACTTCTGGACAAGATTCGATCCAGCCACATTACAGATCGTGAATCCGGTGGTATTACCCAGCATATCGGGGCATACCAGATTGACGTCGGGGGAAAACGGATTACCTTTCTGGACACACCGGGCCATGAAGCATTCACCTTGATGCGGGCCCGGGGTGCGGACGTAACGGACATCGTTATTCTCGTTGTGGCAGCCGAAGAGGGCTTGAAGCCCCAGACAATTGAAGCAATTAACCATTCACAGGCCGCTGGAGTGTCGATTATTGTGGCGTTGAATAAGGTGGATAAGCCGGAGGCAAATCCGGACCGGGTGAAACAGCAACTGCTGGAACATGGCCTTGTTGCAGAAGATTACGGCGGGGATGTGATTATGGTAGAAGTTTCTGCCAAGACCGGGAAGGGTATTGACGAACTGATTGAATATATTTTTCTTGTTGCTGAAATGCTGGATCTGAAAGCGGACCCGATAGCCAGCGCAAAGGGGTCCATTATTGAAGCCCGTGTTGACAAGGGGAAAGGTCCCGTTGCGACTGTATTGGTACAAAATGGTACATTGAAAGTGGGAGAAATATTCACCTGCGGCGTGACTTCCGGTAAGGTTCGGGCCATGTTTAATGAACACGGCACACAATTAGACGAGGCCGGTCCATCTGACCCAGTTGAAATTCTTGGATTTAGTGACGTACCCATGGCAGGCGACAAATTTTATGTCGTAACGGATGAATCACTGGCCCGTGAAATTGCCGAGGCAAAACAGCTGCATTCCGATGAAATGAATAGATCTGAACCGGCAAAAAAACTGAGTCTGGAAGAACTGTTCCGCAGGGTTGAAGATGACGGGGTGAAAGAACTTCCGATCATTTTGAAGTGTGACGTTCAGGGCTCTGTGGAAACAATTGAAGCGATGTTGAACAAGCTGACGACGAGAAAAGTAAAATTGAACGTCATTCATAAAGGTGTTGGTGCAATCAGTGAGAATGATGTACTGCTGGCGTCCGCATCCAACGCAATTGTCCTCGGGTTCCATGTCAGAGCAGATAAGAAGACCGTTGCTCTGGCGCAACAGGAAGGGATTGAAATCCGTACCCACAATATCATCTATGAATTGACAAATGAGATTCGTGCCGCAATGCTGGGAATGCTGGAGCCGGATGTGACAGAAGAGGTGATTGGTCACGCCGAAGTGAGACAGGTATTCAAGGTTCCCAAGATCGGTTTCATTGCCGGTTGCTATGTCACTGATGGTATGATCACACGGAAAGGACTGGCCCGGGTGTACCGGGACAATATCATGATCCAGGAAGGGCGTCTGGGTTCACTGAAACGCTTTAAAGACGATGCCAGTGAGGTGAAACAGGGATTTGAATGCGGTATCAGCATTGAAAATATGAAAGACATTCGAGAAGGCGACGAGATCGAGATTTACGTGAAGAAGGAGACCGCCGCCACTCTGGATTGATGGCTGTCTGGCAGATGCTGGTGTGGGGAATGATTCCCGAAAGCCAGTCACTGAAAGAAAAGAGAATGGTATTGACGAGCATAAAAGACCGGACGAGGAAGCGATTCAATGTTGCGGTTTCTGAGCTGGATTTTCAGGACAAGTGGCAGAAAACGCTGCTGGGTTTTGTTACTCTTGGGCCGTCATCAACATATTGTGGCCAGACATTGGATCATATTGAGAATATGCTGGATGAAGACGGCAGGCTCCTGATCAGCCGCATTACATGGGAAGAACTGGCATGAAGAAACATGACAAAACAGCACACCGAATTGCCGACCAGATACGTTTTCTGATATCAATGAAATTGCTGCGCTCTGTAAAAGACCCGAGATTGGGATTCATTACCATAACGCATGTGGAATTGAACGCTGATTTCAGGGTCGCAACCGTGTACTACACCAAACTTGGAGATGCCGGAACCCGGGAGGAGACCGCAGAGCTTCTGGAAGAGTTGAAGGGAGCGTTGAGAAAGGAAGTCGGCCAGCATCTGAGTCTTCGATATGTCCCTGAATTGCGCTTTGCATACGATGAAATGCTGGAGATGAGTTATGGACAACCGTCCCCCGAAGAATAATAACCAGATTTCTCACTTGGAAACTGGCTTTCAGAAATTGGCGGAAATCCTCAGGAAACAGCCTGATATGGTCATCGCCGGACATCGCAATGCCGATGGAGACTGTCTTGGGACCATGGGGGCTTTTTACAAACTGATCGTCTCTTTGGGCGGGAATGTCACGCTTTTGACAAGCGATCCCGTTCCTGAAAACTATATGTTTCTTCCCGGTATGGAGAAGGTTCGGGTATGTGAGTCTTATGATTGTCATGGCCAAACTCTTCTCCTACTGGAATGTGGCACGTTGGGCCGATCGGGTATTTCCCTTTCCAACTGTGGAGAAACCATTAATCTCGACCATCACCCGGACAATACGCATTATGGATCAATCAACATTGTAGACAGTGGAGCGTCCAGTATTGGTGAGATGGTTACAGGCTTCTTTCAATCTCACTTTCCCTCTGAAATATCAGATAAAGTGGCAGATTCACTATATGTTGCAATTCATACAGATACTGGTGGATTCTCATATGGTAATACATCGTCAGCGGCACTTTCTGCAGCGGCTGTTCTTGTTGGGAAAGGGGCGGACGCCGGAAAGGTGTGCGCGTCCGTATATCAGGAGAACCGGTTGGCACGGGTTCGCCTGATGGGACACTTTCTTTCCGGGATTCATGTAGACCAGACTGGAAACATTGCGACTGGGATTATTCTGTTGAATGATTTAGAGAAATATAAGTGTGTGCCTGCTGATACGGACAATTTTTCCAGTTATCCCAGGGGAATCCGGGGAGTGAAAGCAGGAATCTTTATGATGGAAGTTTCTCCATCCGTTTTCAAAGTGTCCCTTCGCAGCAAAGGCGAATGGTCAGTCAATGGCACAGCAATGAAAATGGGCGGTGGCGGACATCGGGCTGCAGCTGGTTTTGTAGCAAAGGGAAGGGCGGAATATCTGATATCTGAAATCATGCTGAAACTTAAGGCGGAAAATGAATAATCAAATATATCTAATAGATAAACCAGCCGGGATAACATCTTTCGATGTTGTTCAGAAGGTGAGGAAGAGCTCTGGCATCCGCAGGGTCGGTCACGCAGGCACACTGGACCCTTTTGCGACCGGCCTCTTGATTGTGGCATCGGGGCCATTTACCCGTCTTGTGGATTTTTTCCACAGCTACCCCAAGACTTACCTTGCAACGTTTCAACTGGGAGTGTCCACCGACACGGATGATATGACCGGTGCTGTAAAGATTGAAAAAGACGTCTCTGCGGTTTGCCAGTCGGATATTTTGAGTTCCCTGGAACAATTCAGGGGAGAGATTACCCAACAGCCGCCTTCAATTTCAGCGAAAAGGGTGGAAGGGAAACGATTGTATCACGTTAATCGGGAGAGTGTAAAAGTAGAGGCAAGGCCGGTACAGGTTGTGGTTCATGAAATCCGATTAATTGAGGTTGAGCTTCCGTATGTGAAGTTGGAAATTGAGTGTGGCACGGGAACTTACATTCGGTCCATTGCCCGGGATCTTGGAGAGAAACTTGAAGTGGGTGGGGCTGTAAAATCTTTGTGCCGGACGGCCATCGGTCCGTTTAAGCTTACCGATGCCTGCGACCTTGAAAAGCCTAAGCCCATCCCTCACCTGTCGATCTTACCGGAATTGGAGTCTTTTTCCCTTGGATCTGAGGCGATTAATGAGCTGTCTTCCGGTAAAAGTCTGGTCCTTCGGGATGTATTCCTGGATGAAGGGCAGAGAATCCGAATTTTTGACGATTACTTCAGGACAATGCGGGTACTCTGCCGGGTGACAATGAATGGGAGTGTTGGCTGTCGAATTCAACCCGAAAAAGTCTTCGGAATATGAAAATGCAGAACCCGATGAAGAACTATTCCCACTTTATTCGCGGGAGAGGTCGCCTGGGATCAACAATTGTCAATGGACTGGAAAAGCTCGGAGTTCCTGTTGTGAATGACCCGGAACAGGCGGATGTGATCTGGTTCTGTGTACCGGAAAAAGTGTTGAAATCCGAGGCGGAAAAGCTTGTTTCCACACTGAGTACTGGCAAAAGTATTGTTCATACCAGTGGACTTCTGCCATCTGAAGCTATTCGGATACGTCCGGATATCCAGGTGGCATCACTTCATCCCGCCTATTCCTTTGCAGCGCCTTTGCCCGTAATGCCGGAGAATATTCTCTGGACTTTTGAGGGTGATGCGCAGATGCAGGATTTGCTGTCACCTCTGGTAAATGCCTGGAATGGTAAATGGGTGGAGATTGCGGCAAATGCTAAGATTCCTTATCATATTGCCTGCGTACTGATGGGCAACCTGGTGGATGTGCCGGTTACGGCTGCAGAACGGATTTGCAGGCAATTTGGACTGCCCTTTTCAGATATGGCAGAATCACTTCTGATTCCCCACATGACTGATTATCCGGCTGGCGAGGTTCTGGAAAAAACAACCGGTCCTGCTGCAAGGGGTGACTTCAAGACGGTTGAGAGAGAGACGGAATGGCTCCATCAAAACCTTCCGGAATATGAAGAAGTCTACAAACTTCTGTCCAGCTTGATTCAGAAAGAAAGCATTTGAAAAGGCAAAGCAGGGAGGAGTGGGTGTAAACTTTATTTAACAGTTTTTGCCCATTTCAAGCTTCTGACCCATTATTCTCATCTTGAAAATCCCTAAGACATGGATAAGAAAGGCGATAGGACTACAATCATTGAAGAAAATTCTGGCACCATTGTTGCTTTTACAGGACGGGTATTCTGATCCTGGGGAGGTAAACATGGTAGATGCAAGGGTTTTCGGTATTTTCTCAATCCTACTGGGTGGTTCAATTGTCGTTTTGTCTACTTTTCTCGGCGCAACGCCTGTCTACCTGATTGTCGGGATATTGACCGGGTTGGGAATCCTGTTTGCCGGTGCAACAATCTTAGCGACATTTCTGGCAGGTCGGCAATGTTCCGAATGTGGCGAAATTCTAAGGGATGGAACTTACTCATGTCCCATTTGCGGGCATACAGTCTCAGAGCGGATCAGTCCTTCGTTAATTCGCCGCCTGCTCCACTGAAGTCCGACCAACTTACACCGTTTGTCCCCGTGGGTGGTTCCAGGAACAACCACGAAAGGCAACATACTTTGACCCGGAAATGGGGGACCCGGCATAATTTATTTTGGCAAGGAATAACTGGAATAGTAAAATTCTGTTATATCGGATCCTTTTTGGGATAGATTTTGGCATTACAAGAAGGTGATAATGGATCAGAATGACCTTCTGAATTGCATGGCTGATTATTTGGTAAGTTGTTCTCACCAGAACTCAGAACAAGATATTCGGGAAGATGCAGTATGGGTCTTGTCGAATATGGTGAATTGCCAAAGTTCAGCTGAACAGATTCGCCAGACATTGCTCAGTGTCTGGAGTGCGATACTTATCCGTGAATGTGAACAGGAACCTGTGAAAATGATGAAAAATTTCCGCCTCCTGTCAGAGAATCTCAGGGGTCCACTCAATAAAAATGAATTGGTTAACAGAACGGTAGAGGCTATTGTGCGGATCGAGACAGAGATAGAAACAGAAACAGAAACAGAAACAGAAACAGAAACAGAAACAGAAACAGAAAAGGTTCTTCGTGATGCCGTTTATGGACTTCTGGGTGGGCTATCAAACCATGCCCTGAAAATGATATCTGTTGACTTTCTTGCGGATTTTCTCGGCATCGGGCGCAGCGTCTTTTTCGAGAAAATCAAAAAGGCCACAGGGAAAACACCACACCAGTTACTTCTAAATGAAAGACTTCGTCGGTCCCTCATATTGCTTTCTGATACTTCCATGAAGCGTTTGTCTGTCGCAGAGGTTGCGGATACCTTGGGTTTTTCCAGCGCGGCCTATTTTCGAAGAATATTCAAACATACGTTTGGTTATCCTCCCTCTGAATTGCCCGCCCGGACGAAATTACCCCCTGGTGAAGTTACGAAAAATCATAACTAATAATTAAATGAATAGGTAGCAAATTCCAAGGATTTGAAAAGTCCGGACATATTTACCTCTTTCCAAAGTTTATTAAGGTGCTATATTTAAAAATATCAGATTTGGCCGAATCTAAAGACTTTCTAAGGTGAATTTTATGAAACGCTTGTTACTACTTTTGGTTTTTCTGGGATGGATTGCGGGACCTAATGTATTTGCAATGGTGAATCAAGGAGATGACGTGAACTTTCAAGGGGCATCAACCCACTTCACTGTCTCGGATGATTTGGGGTACACCAGCTTCTTTATCGCAGATAACCAATTCTTCATCACTGATTCCGATGGAAATATGATCTCTGGTGTCTTTTCAAAATTAGGAGAGTCGGAACAGACTTTGACAATGAAGTCTTCTGTTACAATAAATGGCCAACAACACACCTGGACGGCAGAAATTACCAAAGACATGTCTCAATTGGTGAGAATTGTGAATGGCTCAGATGAGCTGCGCGCACTTTATGCGGAATGTGCAATGTTGCAGGGAACCCGGCTCCTGCAGGACGTATGTGCAGAAGCGGATCAATTGAACGGGGTTAAATCGGATTCCAAAAGAATTATGTGGTGGCAAAGGGCTCTTTGCGCTGTTGGAACCGTGGGAGCTGGTGTTTTGTGCGTTCCGTTAGCTCCACCTATTGGTCCGCTGGCATGCGCATCGGGTTATCGTGCCTTGTGCCTGAGTCTAGCGGATTCGGACTTCTGGGATTAAGAGTTTAGGAGGAGGGGCCAATGAGAGAGAAGAATGTGAAAATAAACTGGAAGCTTCGCATAAAAACGACAGTGCTGTGGGTAATACCTTTCATACTGATTGGATACGTGGGAGAGAAGCTCTTTCCCGGTGTATCAATTCCCATTATCTCGGGGCTGGAATTTCTGTGCTTCCTTGTAATTTATGGTGCCTATCGGCTCTTGCGTTGGAGAAAGAGAGAAGACTCAGAGACAGTCTGAAAAACCATAGCATTCTGGAATGAGAGGGGGGGCATCTGAATCGACAAGCAGCGTTCAAAAACGTCCGTGAAGGACGAAAGGGGCCCCACCAAGGTTTTCAAAATCAAGGTGTCTGCGCCGTCGGGGAAGAACTTGTAACCTTCGCTTTTGTCTATGGTAATGAAGTCGCTCAGTTCGATATGAGTGGCAAGCTGGTCAGCTTCAATCATCTGCCGGTTCAAATTCAGGGACTGAAGGTCCGCAGGCAGTGGGAAATCGCAACATTCAGCAAGGGAACGGTTATAGATATGAAGACAGTGGGCGATGTGGTATGCATTCTGGCCAATGAGGCCGGGTCTTCTCCCCACTCTGTGCTATTCAGTTATGACCGGAGTAAGGTTAACAGGCTCTGGGCCTTTGATCGGGAGCTCCGTAGCTTTGCCGTGGAAGGGCAGAACTTTTTCGCAGTGGACCAGGACGATGCTTTGGTGCGGGTCTACAAGATGGAGGACAAGGCAGAGTAAGAGATTTCTCACGTTAGCGGAAAAAACCCATTTCCTTTTTCCTCAGTTTTCGGGGTGGGGAGGGTAAGCCCTTCTCAGTGGCCGGCGGCGTCGGAAATAGCTATAGTCTGGCAAGCAAGAATATGGCAACACTCCCCCTTTTACTCAAAGTTAATCTCAATCTTATCTTTGTGACTTTGTGTCTTTGTGTTGTAGTCTCCTCTTCCTCTGCGTACACTGCGATCTCAGCGGTAAGGCCTTTTGTTCTCTTTGCCCCGTGGTTTCGTGTTTTGTCCGATCAGCTGCAGCCGGAGGTGTTTCCGCAGGAATCACACTTAAGGCAGGCGCCGTTTCTGACCATTGTAAACTGGCCGCAAACGGGACAGGGGTCGCCTTCATACCCTTTGAGTCGAGCTTTGCGAATCGATTTCGCCTTTTCTTCATCGGCTGATACAACAGCACTTACACTGGTTTGCGTCTCTTCGCTCTTATCGATGTGCAGATGTGTTCTGTCTGAGTAAGGATGACTCACGTGGCCATTGCCATTCCCGTTTCCATTTCCATTTAACTTCAGTTCGTTTTTTTTCTGGAGGGAACCGGGACGGATGTCTTCCGGCAGAACCTGAGCAAGATCGAAACGATCGAGGTAGCTGATGGCCAGTTCCCGGAAGATATAGTCAATGACTGATGTGGTCATTTTGATGTGCGGGTTGCCGGCGACCATACCGTTGGGTTCAAACCGAGTAAAGACAAAGGCATCCACATATTCATCAAGGGGCACGCCGTACTGGAGCCCAAGAGAAATGGCAATGGCAAAGCAGTTCATGAGGCTCCTGAACGCGGCACCTTCTCTGTGCATATCAATGAAGATTTCACCAAGCCGGCCATCTTCGTATTCACCGGTTCGGATAAATACGGAATGGCCGCCGATTTTTGATTTCTGGGTATAACCGGCTCGACGGTATGGCAACTTTTCTCTTTTTCGGATCAAGGCATTGGCCAGTTTTTTTGCAGTGTCCGCTATGTCAGCTTTGGAGAGGGCAGTTAGGTCAATATCTGTATCTGTAAGGGAAGAAAGGGGTTGACTGAGTTTGGAACCGTCCCGATAGAGTGCGACGGCTTTCAGCATTAATCTCCAGGATTCAAGATAAATATTTTCGATGTCTTTCACCGATGCGGTATTTGGAAGGTTGACAGTCTTAGAGATGGCACCTGAGATGTATGGCTGAGCTGCAGCCATCATTTTCAAGTGACCTTCCGGGGCGATATACCGGGTCCCATAGCGGCCGCATCTGTTGGCGCAGTCAAAAACCGGCAGGTGTTCTCCTCTCAGATCCGGTGTCCCTTCCACTGTCATTCTTCCGCAGATGATGTCTGAGGAGAGTTGAATTTCTTCCGTTGTGAACCCAAGCTCAACAAGGAGAGAAAAGCCGGGTTCTGAATGTTTTTCGTGAGGAATATCCAGTTCTTCTTCAAGAATTTCTTTCTTTATATTCCATGTGTCAAATACACTCTCAAGGTCAAAAAACATCGGGATGGACTTTTCCAGTCTGTCCACTGTTTCTTCCCGAAACCCTTTTTCAATCAGGCCTTCCCGGTTGACAGGGCAATTTTCTGTGTCAAATGACTGCGTACCGACGCAATAGTCCACAATTTGTCTGACTTCTTGATCGCTGTATCCAAGTTTTAT
The DNA here is from genome assembly GCA_002789615.1 of Acidobacteria bacterium CG_4_9_14_3_um_filter_49_7. Classification (GTDB taxonomy): domain Bacteria; phylum Acidobacteriota; class Holophagae; order Thermotomaculales; family Thermotomaculaceae; genus UM-FILTER-49-7. The sequence goes on from PFTO01000038.1 coordinate 14,316, forward strand.
GAGGGCAGGTTCAATCGACTGATTGATGATTTTGAAATATCCGCCGCCGGCCAGTTTTTTAAATTTCACCATTGCAAAATCAGGTTCAATTCCGGTGGTGTCGCAATCCATGAGCAGACCGATGGTACCGGTTGGGGCAAGGACGGTTACCTGAGCATTGCGGAATCCGTGTTTCTTTCCATCTTCGAGGGCATGGTCCCAGGATTCCCGCGCTGCCTGAAGCAGTGAGGCGGGAC